>JAISXF010000058.1 GCA_031270845.1 Prevotellaceae bacterium | reverse complement strand
GGAACAATTCGTTTAACCAAACAATTCTGCTTTGAGATGGCACATGCGCTGTCGGGTTACGACGGGCAGTGTGCGCATATTCACGGGCACAGCTATATATTATATGTAACGGTGCAGGGACACCCGGAAGCCGACCCCGCGAGCCCTAAATACGGCATGGTGATTGATTTTACGGAACTGAAACAGACCGTCCGGCGGCTGATTATCGACCGGCTCGATCATGCCCTGCTGCTTCGCCACGATGCGCCGCTGGCCGGAGAACTGCAGGGAGTGTATGAAAAAATCGTGCAGGTACCTTACCAGCCGACATGCGAAAATATGGTGCAGGACTTCGCCGCGATCCTGCAAGCCGCCCTTCCACAACAGGTCTCGCTCCACAGTATCCGCCTCCACGAAACCGCTACATCGTATGCGGAATGGACAGCTTATTAATTACGAATTACGAATTACGAATTACGCTTTTCTTTAATTATGAATTACGGATTTTAATTATACAGACCATTTAAAAAATGAAAACACTCTACTTAATAGACGGACATGCGATGGTTTATCGTGCGTATTATGCCTTTATCAAGCGGCCGATTATGACCTCAAAGGGGATCGATACGTCGGCTATCTTCGGTTTTACGCGGCTGTTGATCGACCTGCTGCGGAGGGAGAAACCGACACATCTGATAGTGGCGTTCGACCCCGGCGGGCCTACCTTCAGGCATGAAAAATACCCGCTCTACAAGGCGACGCGGCAGGCGACACCTGAAGTCATCCGTGCCTCGCTGCCGGTGGTTAAGGAGATTATCGACGCCTTCCGCATCCCTGTGCTGTCGGTAGCGGGCTACGAGGCCGACGATATTATCGGCACCATTGCCAAGCAGGCCGAACAGCGGGGTTTTACGGTCTATATGGTAACGCCCGACAAGGATTACGGGCAGTTAGTATCCGACCATATCTTTATTGCCCGACCGCAATACCCGGGACAGGGAATGGAAACTGTCGGCGTGCGGGAGGTGCAGGAGAAATATACTATCGAGCGTCCCGAGCAGGTGATCGACGTGCTGGCGCTGTGGGGCGATGCGTCCGACAATGTACCCGGCGTGGCGGGCATCGGCGAGGTGAACGCCAAAAAGCTGATTGCTGCATTCGGGAGCGTCGAGCATATCCTGCGCAAGCTGGATGAACTGCCCGTAAAGCAGCGGGAGAAAATTGTCGCTTCGCACGACATGCTGCTGCTGTCGAAGGAACTGGTAACTATTGATACGCACGTGCCGCTGTCGTGGAGCGAGGAGGAGGCCGTGCGCCGCAAGCCCGATGTGGAACGCTTGCGGAGGCTTTTTGGCGAATATGAGTTTCCCTCGCTCCTGCCGCTCCTGCCGCTCCTGCCCGAGCTGGCCGCCACCCTGCCCGCCGAGCCATCGACACCGTTGTCGCCCTCGGAGCAGACAGTCCCCGGACAGCAGTTAAACCTGTTCGGCAAAGCTATCGTCCCTTCATCCTTTTCGTCCCCTTCATTCCCTTCGTCCCCTTCATCCCCTTCATCCCCTTCATCCCCTTCATCCCCTTCATCCCCTTCATCCCCTTCATCCTCTTCATCCTCTTCATCCTCTTCATCCTCTTCATCCTCTTCATCCTCTTCATCCCCTTCATCCCCTTCATTGCGCGAAACGCCGTCATCGCATGAAATGCTTTTATCCATTTCAACGGTTTCGCATTGCTATCATATCGCGCGAAGCGAAGAAGAAATCAGGGCGTTGCTGCGGGTATTGCAGGCAAGCGAGGCGTTTTGTTTCGATACGGAAACTACCGGCATCGAGCCGATGCGGAGCGAGCTGGTGGGGATGTCGTTTGCGGTGAGGGCGCATGAGGCGTGGTATGTGCCCGCGCCCGCCGGCAGGGAGGCTGTGCAGGCATGGCTGCAGCCGTTCCGCCCGCTGTTTGAAGATGCGGGGAAGCCGAAAATCGGACAGAATATAAAATACGACATGCTTATGCTGAAGCAGTACGGCATCGAGGTCGAAGGCTTTTTGTACGATACGATGCTGATGCACTACCTGCTCGACCCCGAAAAGCGGCATAACATGACAGCCATCAGTAATGCCTACCTGCATTATCAGCCGGTGGAAATCGAGAGCCTTATCGGCCGGAAGGGCGCACGGCAGGGATCGATGGCGCAGGTGCCGCTGGCGAAAATTGCGGAATACGCCGCCGAAGATGCCGATGTGACCTTGCAGCTGAAGGCTGTCCTCGAAAAGGAACTGGTGCGGAATAATCTGATGGAGCTTTACCGCACGGTCGAAGCGCCGCTTATTGGCGTGCTGGCCGGCATGGAGTTCGAGGGTGTCCGGATCGACGTGCGGGCGCTGTATGACTATGGGCGGGAACTGCAGACGCAGCTTGTCGCCCTCGATGCCGAGATCAAACAGATGGCGGGCGAGCCGATGCTCAATATCTCGTCGCCGAAGCAACTCGGTACGGTGCTGTTCGAAAAGCTGCAACTGACCAGTACGAGGCGAACGCGCACCCGTCAGTATTCGACCGACGAAGACACGCTGCAGGGACTGGCCGACAGGCATCCGATTATCCCGAAGATTTTAGCGTTCCGGTCGCTGCGCAAGCTGCTTTCGGGGTATATCGAATCGCTGCCGGCGCTGGTGAACCCGCGCACCGGCAAAATTCACACAACCTTCAACCAGACGGTTACTTCGACCGGCCGCCTGAGTTCGCACAACCCGAACCTGCAGAACATTCCGATACGCGACGAGCACGGCCGCGAAATCCGTAAGGCGTTTATCGCCGGCGATGCGCAGCGGCTGTTGCTATCGGTCGATTATTCGCAAATCGAACTCCGGCTGATGGCGCACATGAGCGACGACACGAACATGATCGATGCCTTCCGCTGCAACGAAGATATCCACGCCGCCACCGCCGCGCGAATCTTTCACGAACCGCTCACGCAGGTTACACGCGAGCAGCGGCGGCAGGCTAAAACCGCCAACTTCGGCATTATTTACGGCATCTCCCCGTTTGGCCTCGCGCAGCGCCTGCAAATATCGCGCGAAGAGTCGCGGCGCCTGATTGAAGGCTACTTCGCCACTTACCCGGGCGTGGAACGGTACATGGAAGATACCATCCGCATGGCCCGCGAAAAAGGATATGTCGAAACCATCTGCGGGCGCATCCGCACCTTGCGCGACATCGATTCCCGCAACGCCGTCGTGCGTAACGCCGCCGAACGCTTTGCCATCAATGCTCCGATTCAGGGTTCGGCTGCCGATATTATCAAAATCGCCATGATTCGTGTGTACGGCGAGCTGCGCCGCCGCGGCCTCCGCTCGCGCATGATTCTGCAAGTGCATGACGAGCTGGTCGTCGATGTCTATCGGCCGGAATTAGACGAGGTGAAGGCCATCGTACAGCACGAAATGGAGCAGGCCTTCCCCCTGAAAGTCCCCCTGCTGGCCGAAATAGGCACCGGCAGCAACTGGCTTGATGCACACTGATTTTAATTACGTAAGACGTAAGACGTAAGACGTAAGACGTAAGACGTAAGACGTAAGACGTAAGACGTAAGACAATAGACAATAGACAATAGACAATAGAACCGCGAAGCGGTGATATTATTATAGATTTAATTGTTCCTTCTATAATAATATCACCGCTTCGCGGTTCTTACGTAATTCGTAATTCGTAATTCGTAATTCGTAATTCGTAATTGATTACCGGATGTAGTAATTTGTCTTTTTGTCGTATTTGAGCAAATCGTAAAGCATGGCCGATTTGGCCTTAAAGAGGAAACTCCAGCTTTGGTACTGGCCGAAGGGCGTCCACTGGATGTCGAAGTCGAAACAGTGCAAATCGTAGTGCATGCTTATGGTGGTGGTGGTGAGTTGCATCTGTTTGAAGTCGAACCCGCTTTGGGCGGAGATATTGAGGGCTTCCGTGAGCTTTATCTGTCCGTTAAAATTGAGCGACTGCATTGTCCGTCCCTCTTTTTTTCCCTGCGGGTAACTGACCGAATAATTAAACGAATAATTAAACCCGAACGACCAGGGGGCTTTGAAATCATCGTAAAACAGGTATTCGGTATATAGATAGTCGCCCGTTGCGGGGTCGAAGCGGGGGATGCCTTCGAGGGTTGTGGCGTAGTTCTTGAGTCCGTTTTCGCCGCCCTTAAACTGATACCCGCCGGAGAAGCCGAAGGAGGTCAGGCGCGCCAGTCCTCCGCCGTCGGCGATATTAAATTTGGCTGTCCGCTGCCCGTTCTGCACCGCATACGGGTCGAAAACAGCATTCGCACTGATGCCCACGCCCAGAATATTTGTGCTTAGCGAGGCGTTGATGTTGGAAAGGTTCATCGAATCGGCCAGGAAGTTGTAACTGCCTGAAAAGTTCAGGTTGTCTATCAATTTTATTTTCGATACGCCATTGACCGTATCTTTTTTGTTGCGCACCTTCATTTCAAAGTTATTGCCGAGGGTGAATCCCAACGAGGCCGCCTGCCCTCCGCCGGGCGCCCCGTACAGGCCGGAGTACATGTTATAGGCCAGCGCATGCGCCATGCCTTGCCGGTCGGTATAATAATAGGTACGATGGCCGTTCCATGGCGTGCGCAGGTCGGGGCTGTACGAAAGGCTGACAGAAGGCGTGATAACATGGCGGAAGGCCTGGATAAATGCGTTCCGTCCCGCCTGAAACGTGCCGTAGATGCGGGTGCTGAGCGATGCGCCGAAGCTGTACGAATGCGCCATGTGAAATTCACTGAACGATTGACTTTTTATATCTTCCACGCGCCCCGTCGAATCGCTCCACGATTTTTGCAGGCTTTGGAAGAACATCGTCATCCCATAGCTCACCGACGGCGAGACGTTAATATGCTTCAGTACATTGAACGACGGAAGCCCGATCGAGAAGTTGTGCTTCATGCCGTTTTCCAGTTTGCGCCAGAAGTCGGGCGTGCCTAATTCCGATTCTTTAAACCGGATTTTATTGTCGAAATTCGTATTGTACGAGAAGCTGATTTTCTCATACACCCGTTCTCCTCCCACGCCGCGCTTGCGTTTGAAGGGGTAAATGGTGCTCATCGTCAGTGTCAGGTTGGGCAGGGTGAGGGCATACGAGCTGTCCTGCATATTCTGGCTGTGCGTAAGGTTGATCGACAGGTTGAATGGCGAGCCTTCCCAGCGTTTGGATAACGAGATACTCGACTGTGCCGTACTCTGCAGGGCGTTTTGCGGGTTCGTCATACTGTTATACCGCCGGTACGACGACGACATGTAGTTGACGCTGGCGCTCAATGTCAGTTCGGGATTGGCTTTCGGGTCTTGCCGGTGGCTCCAGCTCACGGCAAAATTCCGGCTCGACGAATAGTCCGTCGAGCCAGCTGCGCCCGATACATTTTCGGAGATATTAAAGCTGAACGAGCCATCGAATTTATATAGTTTTTTATACCGCGAATCGGCACGCAAGGCCCATGACCCCAGCGTAAAATAGTCGGCCGTAAGCGCCATATCGAAATATTCGCCGAATACGAAATACCAGCCGATGCGGTTTAGATAGAAGCCGCGCGAAGGCTCTTCGCCGAATGTCGGGAAAAGGAAGCCGCCGGCGCGGTCGCTGCGTTTCGGGATAAAGCCGAAGGGCAAAGCCAGGGGCGTCGGCACGTCTTCTATGACCAGATAGGCCGGCCCGAAAACCGTCCGGCTGTTAGGTTCCGGGGTTACTTTGGCGCGGGTGAGGCTCAAATAAAAATGCGGGTGTTCGGCATCGCACGTTGTATATTTCCCGTGATGCACATGAATCGAATTGTCGGGCATCTTTTTTATGGCTTCGCCGTGCAGGTAGGCCTCGCCTTCGGCAGTAATAACATTATTGATTTTGGCTTTGCGCGAACCGAAATTATAATGCACGGTTTCCATTTGGTATTCCTTCCCGTCTTCCTTCATCACCGGCCGGCCTATTAATTTGCCCGTGCTGTCGGGCACGCCGGCAGCAAATACAATGCGTGTATCCGTATCATACGCCATGTACTCGGATTTCATCTCTGTGTTGGCGTAAGTAACCGTTATGTCGCCGTAATAATAGATCATGCGATGTTCGCCGGTAAAATCATAAATTATAGAATCGCGGGCGTCGCTGAAGACAGGGGCTTCCAGTGAACTCGCCCGCCGGAGCGCAGTGGAGTCGATGGCTGTCGAGTCTGCCGTTATCGAGGAACTGTCGGCAAGCGGCAAAAGCAACGTGTCGGGAGGAGCGAACGCATCGAGCGTATCAAAAACCGGCACCGCAAGCGTCGGCTGCAATGTATCGCCTGCCCCGCTGTCGGCCGCTTCTACTACCCATGGTAAGAACCATAAAACGAATCCTGCGAATAAATGTATTGGTTTCAGAGATTGAAAATTCAAAATAATATACTATTTTTGCAAAACGCTTACAAAGGTACAAAAAAGTTTAAAGTATAGTATTTCAAAAAAATGTTTTTGTTTTCAGCAGTAAATCAAATAATATGAAAAGTACATTCCGATACATTGGGTTGCTTCTGTGCGGCGTTGTGATATGCTCGTGGGCATACGCACAAAGCCCTACGGGAGAATATCGCATCCGTAAAATAGTTATTGATGCGGGACACGGCGGCAAAGACCCCGGCGTGGTTGGAAAAAGATTAAAAGAAAAAAACGTCGTACTCGCTATCGCACTGCAATTAGGCAAGCTGCTTAAAGAGCAGCATCCCGAAGTAGAAATCGTCTATACGCGCGACAAGGACGTTTTTATTCCGCTCGACGAACGCAGCGCCATCGCCAACCGGTGCAACGCCGATTTGTTCATTTCCATCCATGCCAACGGCGTACGCAACAAGCGGAATGTGAGCGCGCGCGGTTCCGAAACCTATATTATGGGGCTGCACCGGTCGGCCGACAACATGGAAGTTGCCCAGCGCGAAAATTCGGTAATTTCGTATGAACGGGATTATGAGACCAAATATGAAGGCTTCGATCCCCATTCTCCCGAATCGTATATTATTTTTTCGTTAATGCAGAATACTTACTTCGACCAGAGCCTTGCCTTTGCCGGCATGGTGCAGGAGCAGCTGCCGCTGTCGCCGATAAAGAAAAGCCGCGGCGTGCAGCAAGCCGGCTTTGTAGTCCTCTGGCAAACGACCATGCCCAGCGTACTGATAGAAATCGGCTTCCTGTCGAACCCCGCGGAAGAAGCCCTGCTGGCCTCCGCAGAAACGCGGAACGATATAGCCAAACGCATTGCCACTGCGTTCTCCATCTATAAGGCGCGTTACGAGCAGCACGGTACGGCCGCCGACCCGTCGCCCGCAACGCCTCCGCCCGCCACTCCAGCCTCCAGCGTAACGCCCGCACCGCCTCCGGAGGAGACGCCGGCAACAACAACACCGCAAAAGACACCTATATATTATTCCATTCAAATTTTTGCAACCGGTACGCCAAGAAATGTAAACGACAGCGAATACGCCTCGCTCAAAGACATGCGCGGCATCTACGATGGCCTGTTTTATAAGTATATAGTAGAAAAGCACAAAACCTATGACGCCGCGTTTTCGTCCTGCCTCAAACTGCGCAGGCAGTATCCCGATGCCTTTGTTGTCCGCGTGCAGGGCGACAAAATCCTTCCGCGTAAATAATGGTTAATGATTAATGAATACAACTAAACAAATAAAGCAATGAAATTAAAAATCAGTAAAGAAGTAAAAATAGGAGTTTATGCCTTAACGATCCTTGTAGGATTGTATTTGGTCTTCAACTTTCTTAAGGGACGCGACCTGTTCCATACGTATAACGTTTACTACGCCGCCTACGAAAACGTCGAGGGATTGACGCCGTCGGCGCCCGTGTTTTTAAAGGGTTTGAAAGTGGGGAGCGTGGTCAAAATTGCGTTCGACAGGGACGAGCAGTCGTTCCTGGTAACCCTGCGCGTCGATAACCGCTACGGCATTCCCGAAAATTCGACGGCCGAAATATACGGCGCCGACATTATGGGATCCAAAGCCCTGCGCATACTCGTAAGCCACAGCCCGAAACTTGCGAAGACGAAGGAGTATCTCAAATCGAGCGTGGCATCGGATATGATGACCATGATGGTAAACGAGCTGACGCCTATCAAAAACAAATTGGATGTACTGCTAAGCAACCTGAATATCACGGTGGCGACGGTCAATCACATCCTCAACGAAGAAAATCAGCAGGAGTTGGACGAAAGCATCCGGTCGTTAAGCAAAACGATGAAACACATTGAGCATATCGCCGGCGTTGTCGATTCACAAAAAGACCACCTGGGCAATACACTCGAAAATGCGGATGCGTTTACCGCTTCGCTGCGCAACAGCACACAACATATTGAGACCGTAATTCTAAATCTGGAACAAATCTCCGATTCGCTTGCCCGGTCGAACCTTAAAGGCACAGTTGAACACTTAAACCGGCTGTTGGCGCAGGCTTCCGATACCACGGGCACGGTCGGGCAGCTATTGTATAATGATGAATTATATCAACGCCTGTCGGTTACTTTAAAAGATTTGGATGCGCTGATTAACGATTTGCAGGCAAACCCGAAAAAGTATGTCAAACTATCGCTGTTCTAATTTCGGATGCGACAAAATTTATTTTGTGAGCAAAAAAAATATTACTTGGAAACCAACGATATAAAAATCCGTGATTTTGATGACAAAAAAATTAACATAAAATCTTTATCTTTTTAGAAACTGAAAACAAACAGGTTATAATTTTTTTGATATTTGCAATACAAAGCCCTATTTTTTTTCCAAAATATTTTTTTCAATTTTGCCACTCGAAGTTAAATTATTCTATCAACACTTAAAAAACTCTTTACACTATGCATCCGATTGAAAACTATCAACAGGTATGGAATAACTGTCTCCATGTGATACGGGATAACATCTCTCCCCAAAGTTTCAAAACATGGTTCGACCCGATAGTTCCACTCCAGTTAAAGGATAATGTGCTGACCATTGAAGTGCCGAGCGCTTACTTTTATGAATTTCTTGAGGAGACTTATATTGATTTAATCAGTAAAGCGCTGCGAAAAGAACTGGGGCTAAATGCACAATTGGAGTACAGCGTACGCATAGTGAAAGACGGTTTGCCGGTGCTCTACCCGCCCAAAGGGCAAAAGCCGCCGAAGAACCCGCCGGTGCAGAACAGGCTCGATGAAGGAAGAAATCTCCCGCCTTATCATATTATTCCGGGAATTCAACAGCTGCAAATCGACTCGCAGCTTAACCCCGACTATTCGTTTTCGAATTTCATAGAGGGCGACTGCAACCGGCTGGCGCGCGCCGCCGGCCTGAGCATTGCCGAAAATCCGGGACGCACGGCCTTCAACCCGCTATTTCTGTACGGCGCGTCGGGGCTGGGAAAAACGCATCTGGCGCAGGCCATCGGAATTGCCGTTAAGGAAGCATTCCCCGAAAAAATTGTCCTCTACGTTACCGCCAACCGTTTCCAGACGCAATATATAGACGCCCAGATAAAGAATAACAAACTGAACGATTTCCTGCATTTTTACCAGCAGATGGATGTGTTGATTCTGGACGATGTGCATGAATTTGCCGGCAAAGAAGGCACGCAAAACGCATTTTTTCATATATTCAACTACCTGCATCAATCGGGCAAACAATTGATTTTGACATCGGACAAGGCGCCGGTCGATTTGCAGGGGCTGGAGCACCGGCTGCTGGGACGCTTCAAATGGGGCTTGTCGGCCGAGCTGCAAACGCCCGATTATGCGACGCGAATAGCTGTCCTGAAAACCAAAGCATACCTCGATGGTATGCAAATCGAAGACAATGTTGTCGAGTATATTGCCGAACGGATTTCGACCAATATCCGCGAACTGGAAGGCGCCCTGCGGTCGCTGCTGGCGCAGGCGACATTCAATAAAAAAGCAATTACGCAGGATCTGGCGGAAGAAATTACCGAAAAATTGGTGAGCGCCGCGCAATACGAAATTTCAATTAATGACATCAAAAAGACCGTATCGGCCTACTTCAACCTCGCGCCCGACAGCATCGTGTCGAAATCCCGAAAACGGGAGATTGTGCAAGCCCGCCAAATTGCCATGTACTTAAGCCGGAACATGACAAAAGAGTCGTTAGCTTCTATCGGCGTGCAAATCGGCGGAAAAGATCATGCCACAGTCCTCCATTCCTACAATACCGTATGCGATTTAATGGCAACCGACCGGCAGTTCAAACAATACATATCCGATATTGAAAAGCGGTTGAAATCCGACTGGTGAAATAGCTGAAAGGCGACCCGCGCGATAAAGGGATGAAAATGGATGAAAGGTATTTTTATACTTTCATCCATTTTCATCCTTTTAGCTTTCCATCGTGCGAAGCGCCCTTCACCGCGCGGAGCGTCTTTTGTCGATAAAATCGCTCTTTCCGTCGGCATATCTGTAGTGCGCATAGAACCGGCGCCTATATTTGCACTCCGAATGCTATTATATAAAATGAGAAGAGAGGTATATATTATTGCGGCGATGCTCACGGGTATTACCCTGCAAGCGCAAACCATCGAGGGATTGCGCATCAACGAAGACTATCGCGGACGACTTGACGACATCCTTAACCGAATCGGGAAAGACAAAAATATCCGGTTTGTATATGATTCGTCGCACGTGGCGCGTTACACCACGTCGGTAAACCCGTCGGAAGAAAAAACCATCGGCGGGATGTTGAAGATGTTTCGCCACGCCTGGGACATGGAAACGTGGATAAGCGACGACGGCTATATCTACATCGCCCGCAACCGCGAGCATCTGGAACAGCTGAAGAACAAAAAGGCCGGCGAAGCGGTCGAAAAGCAAATCATCAAGCGATCAAGCAAAGGCAGCGTGCAGCCTGTCAAAAGGAATTTCACGCTTACCGGCAACATTTTC
Source organism: Prevotellaceae bacterium (assembly GCA_031270845.1). Taxonomy (GTDB): domain Bacteria; phylum Bacteroidota; class Bacteroidia; order Bacteroidales; family UBA932; genus JAIRKX01. The sequence continues at coordinate 21,263 of JAISXF010000058.1, read as the reverse complement.
GATGTGGCCAACGGCGAGCGTATCCCTTTCGCGTGGGTGTCGGTATTCGGCACCACGAAAGGCGTGACGGCCGACGCCAACGGGTATTTCATTCTGGAGCAAACCCCTTCCGACACCGCTACTGTCGTCGTGCAATATATCGGCTACCAGACGCAGCACATCGAGCTGGAGCCGGCGGCGGAAAACCCGCCCCTGCGCATCGAACTTGAGGTGCAGCCGCTGACGATTGCCGAAGTATTCATCATCGGGCGGAAGGACGACAAGGCGCTGCAGCAATCCACCGTAGAACACACCATGAAAATGTCGCCCATCGCACTGAAAGTGCTTCCCAATTTGGGCGAGAAGGACATTATGCGCGGCTTCCAGCTGATGCCCGGCGTGAGCGCATCGAACGAAAACAGTTCGGGCATGTATGTCCGCGGCGGCACACCCGACCAGAACCTCATCGTCTATGACGGCTTCACGGTCTATTACGTCGATCATCTGCACGGCTTCTACAGCGCCTTTAACGCCAATGCCGTAAAAGACGTCCAGCTCTACAAGGGCGGCTTTGCGGCGAAGTACGGCGGGCGCCTCTCGAGCGTTACCGAAATTACAGCGAAAGACGGCAATGCCAAAAAATTTGCCGCAGGCGGCGAAATCAACCTGCTTAGCGTAAACGCTTACGCGGAAGCGCCTGTCGGCAGCAAGTTCACGTCGCTGTTCGCCTTCCGGCGGTCATATCAGGGCTATCTGTACGGCAAAATAGGCGGCAGCAGCGACGACGAAACCATCTCTACGCCTGTCGTATCCCGCCCCGGCGGACGCGGCATGCAGATGGAAATGCCCGACTCCTATTTCTACGACCTGAATGCCAAACTCACTTATCGCCCCACGGCAGACGACATGTTTTCGCTGAGCTTTTTTAATGGCACGGACTATGTGGACAACACACCGCAGTTCAGTTTTCCGGGCGGCGGAGGCGGCGGAGGCGGTATGGGCGGCGGCGCGATGCCCTCATTCTCCATGGAAAACACCAACTACGAAAACTACGGCAACACCGGAGTCAGCCTGCGCTGGGCGAGGACATGGAACGAGAAATTAACCTCCAACACGCTGCTGAGCTTCTCCCATTTCTACAGCACGCGCGACCAGACCCGCTCTACCACGATGGTGAGGAACGACACCACGTTCAACTTCAAATCCGGCACGCTGGAAGAGAACAACCTCATGGACTACAGCCTCAAGAACGACTGGAAATATTCGCTCAACGAAAGCCACGTGCTCGCCGCCGGCGGGTTCGCCACCTTCTACAACATCGACTACAGCTACGCGCAAAGCGACACGGCAACGCTGCTCGCGAAGGGCGGCAAGGCCTTCCTCGCCGGCGTGTACGCGCAGGACAACATCAAACTGTGGCAGAACAACCTCACTCTCATTCCCGGCCTTCGCCTTACGTACTACGGCGCTGCCGGAAAATTTTACGCAGAGCCGCGCCTGTCGGCCAACTACCGTTTTAGCGAACACATCACGATGAATGCCGCCACCGGCCTGTATTATCAATTCGCCAACCGCGTGATACGCGAAGACATAATGTCGGGCAACACCGATTTCTGGATACTCTCCGACGACGGGGAAATTCCCGTCAGCAGCTCCATCCACTTCAACCTTGGCCTCAATTACGACCTGCCCGACTATCTCTTCAGCATGGAGGGCTACTACAAACGCAACGAAAACATTTCGGAATATACGCTGCGGTTCGAGAACAGCGCCCGACGCCCCGGCGGCTTCGGCTTCGGCGGCGCCGTCAGCGCCAACGCCGGAGCCGTGAGCGAGCAGTTTTACACCGGCTCCGGCTATGCCATCGGGTTGGAACTGCTGGCGCAGAAGAAGGCGGGCGTCTTTAGCGGATGGATAAGCTACACGCTGGCGCAGGTCAAAAACCGTTTTCCCGGACAGTCCGACAAGTATTTCTTCGCCGGTCAGGACGTAACGCACGAACTGAAAACCGTCGGCATTTATAAATTCGGCAATTTCGACTTCTCCGCCACGCTCATTTATTCCACCGGACGCCCCTACACTGCCCCGCTGGGGGCCTATCAAATCGCCCCGGCGGGCGGCGCGGCCACGAGCTATTACGCCGTGAGCGACAAAAACAATTTCCGTCTGCCCGACTATATCCGTTTGGACATGGCCGCCACCTGGCGCTTCGACCTGTTCGGCACACGCGGGAAGGCGCACGCCGTGGGACTGTCGGTATTCAACGCACTGAACCGGAAAAACGTCAGCGCAAAACAGTTTGAAGTAATCGACAATGTCATCCTCGAAAGCAATATAAATTATTTGACGATAACGCCTAATATATCATTAATTTTTAACTTCTGATTATAGATATAATGATTACAACAGATAAGACAAAACAAAAACCATGCTACTTTTTTCTCCCGACGACGTCGGGAACAAAAAGTACATAGTACTTTCGTCTCCCGACGTCGTCGGGAACAAAAAGTACATAGTACTTTCGTCTCCCGACGACGTCGAGAACAAAAAAGACATGCTACTTTTTTCTCTCGACGTCGTCGGGAACAAAAAAGACTATGTCGGCAGGTCTCAAAACTTGGTTTTGATGAAAAAGACTATGTCTTTTGTTCGCTCGACCTCGTCGGGATGGGAAATAAGGTGAGCGTTCGTTATGAAATATAAGTAAATAAAATAAAAGAAATGAGACATTTTTTGAAAAAACAGTTATTCCTGCGGCCTGATAGCCGCCCCGTTACGGCCGCTGCGGGCGGCCTGAAACCACGCCTGCGGCTTCGTTATCTCCAATGGGTTGTGCTGCTTGCGGCGGCCTGCCAGCCGACGCTCGTCGCCGAATTTGAAGACCGCCCTGTGGTCGCGTGCTATCTCTATGCCGGCGAGCCTGTGGCGGTTACCGTCTCCAAGCTCATCGCCTTTCGCGACGACGTCGCTTTCGCAAGCGATGACGTCAATAACCTTGTCCTCACTGTTACCGACATGAGTACCGGCGCCGCCCACGCCCTCACGCCACAGGGCGCCGGTGGCCGCTACACCTCCGATGCCTTTTTGCCCGAAGCCGGTCATAGCTATCAATTGCAATTTCTCTATGACAACGTGCCGGTTACGGCCGTTACGCAAATCGCTGCCGTTCCGCAAAATGTAGCCTTCTCGAAGACGGCCGTCGCGGGCGGCGGGGGCGGTATGGGTGGGGCAGGAGGGATGCCCGAACCGATTGAAATTACGTTCGATAACCCCGATGGCGATTACTACATGGTTGTCGCCGCCTGCGCTACACTCAATCCGACGCCCGTATTCGAGGCCGAAGAAGGGGAGGAAGCGCCTGATTTCCCGCTCTCGTTCCAAACCGAACCGACGCAGGGTGAAGCCATTGAGCTCACGTCGCAGCTGTTTTCCTATTATGGGAAATACACGGTACGTCTTTGCCGCATCCAACCTGAATATCTGGCGTTTTGCCGCAGTATGAGCATCCAAAAAGTAACCTTGCGCGAGCTGCACGCCAATGTTGAGAACGGGTTTGGTATCTTCACCGGCATCAGCAGCGTGAGCGCGGCGGTGTATGTGGTATCGAATTAAATGCTTACCTTTGGCGGATGAATTATTTAGTAAAGACCGGGTTTCGCTCACGCCGTAGCCGCTTCGCCCTTCATGCGCTGATATGGTGCAGCTTAATGGCGCTTCCCGCCATCGTGTCGTACCTGCAGGGGCTACCGATGCGCAGCCTGCACTTCGCTATAATGCCGGCGAGCTGCCTGATTGTTTTCTACCTCAACTACCTGTGGTTTATTGACCGCTATTTTTTTACTAAAAAAATACCACCGTTTATTCTTATAAATTTTCTCTGTGTGGCGCTGCTCTGTTTGCTGGTACACAGCCTTTCCATGCAGCATTTCGCGCCCGATACGCCGGCGCCGCAATCGCCCCTTGCCGGAGCGCAATGGCGCCCCGCGCCTGCGTTCACCGGCTCGTCGGCGCCGGCGCCGCGCAGGGTGTTTCCGGTCATGCCGTTTTTCCTCAACGCCGTACTGTTGGCGCTGGTTGTCAGCGCGGGGGTGGCGATTAAGGCGACCACACGCTGGTATCGCGCACAGGCGTCGATGGTTACGCTCGAGAAGGAAAAGTCGGTCGCGGCGTTGCAGCAGCTCAAAAGTCAGCTCAACCCGCATTTCCTTTTTAATTCGTTGAATAACATCTATGCCCTCATCGCCTTCGACCCCACGCAGGCGCAGGCCGCCATACACACTTTCGGCGACATGCTCCGGCACCAGCTTTATGAGACGGCCTCGGAGCGTATTGCGCTTCGAGGGGAGCTCGATTTTATACGGAATTATTGCCGTATCATGCAGTTGCGGCTGCCGCCCCACGTCGCGCTGCACGTAGAACTGCCCGACGATGACGCCGGCATTATGATTGCGCCGCTGCTCTTTGTTCCGCTCGTTGAGAACGCCTTTAAGCACGGCCTGAGCCCGTTGCGGCCGGCGCACATCTCCATTTCCATAACCATTCACGATGGTCGGCGGGTGGCGTGCGCTGTGCGGAACCGCGTTTTTCCTAAGAATGATGATGATAGAACCGGTTCGGGCATTGGCCTCGATAATCTGCACCGTCGCCTCGAGCTGCTTTATCCGGGAAAATACAGCGGCGCCATCGGCGCTGTCGGCAATGAGTTTGTCGCCGAAATCAGCATCCTGTGCGACTAAAGTAAATGATGAAACGGCGAATTTTATGAAAAAAAATACTATCCCCATGCCCGAAAGCGCCTCTTTGATGCGCCCGATACCCTGCTTTATCGTGGACGACGAGCCGCTGGCCGTGTCGCTGATGCGCTCCTACGTCGAGCGAACGCCCTTTTTGCGGTTAGCCGGCTGCTTCTCCAATGCCCTCGACGCTTTGACGGCGCTCAAGACCTCATCGGCGGAGCTGCTTTTTTTGGATATACAGATGCCCCAATGGTCTGGGCTTCAGTTAGCGCGGTCGTTGGATACGGATACCGTAAAAATCATCTTCACCACCGCGTTCGAGGGGTACGCCCTCGACGGGTTTCAGGTCGATGCCCTCGATTACCTCTTAAAACCTATTAGTTACGCCGACTTTCTCAAAGCCGCGCGCAAGGCGCAACGCTACCTCGGCGCCGCGCCGGAGCCGCCGCAAAACGACTTCTTAATGGTCAAAGCAAACTATAAATGGCTTAAAATAAAGTATAATGACATTTTATATCTCGAAGCCATGCGCGATTACGTGGCTATCCATCTCGCGTCGGGCGCGGCGGTACGCACCCTGAGCACCCTGCGCGCCATCGCCGCCAACCTCCCCGACGGATTATTTGTCCGCGTACAGCGCTCATTCATTGTCAATGTGATTAAAATACAGGCGCTCGAAGGCCGCCACGCGGTGTTCGGAAAGACGCGGATTCCCATGTCCGATGCAGGCAAAAAGGAATTGATGGCACAGTTAAAAAGAGACGGATGAAATAACTTTCATCCGTCTCTATCACCGCATTAACTGCTACAGGAAAAAGGGGTTGCGCGCCCTCACCGGCGCCATATCCGCTCTATCTGCTCAAGCGATTTGCCTTTGGTCTCAGGAACCATCTTCCACACGAAAATTGCGGAGAGCAGCGACATCAGCCCGTAGAACCCGTAAGTCATTGCGCCGCTGAACTCCATAAGGGGCGGGTAGGTCGAAGAGATAAAATAATTGGCCGCCCACTGCGCCGCTACCGCAACGGCGACGGCCTGTCCGCGTATCTTATTGGGGAAAAGCTCAGCGATATAGACCCAGCAAATCGGGCCCCACGACATCATAAAAGAGGCCGTGAAGAGGATGATGAACACCAGCGTTCCGATGCCGATGAAGTTGAAAAACGACATGACGGCAATGGCCGCCATCCCCACCGCCATGCCGATAGAACCGATGATAAGCAGCGGCTTGCGCCCCCACTTATCGACCGTAACGATGGCCAGCACCGTGAATACCACGTTAATTATCCCCATAACAGCCGTTTGCAGCAGCGACGCATCCTTGCCCGCGCCCATGCTTTCGAATATGCGCGGGGCATAATACAACGCCACGTTAATGCCGATAAACTGCTGAAACACCGACAACAGTATCCCGATAACAACCACCTTCCGGCCATACGAAAAAAGCCGCGCTTTGACGCCCTCCGACAGCGTTCCGCGAATCTCCCGCAGGATTGCCTCCGCTGCCCCCCTGCCGGCCTCGAGGCGCGCGAGCACGCGCAGCGCCTTCCCGTCCTGCCCTTTAAGCGCCAGATAGCGCGGCGTTTCGGGCACTAAGAACAGCAGCAGGAAGAACGTCGCCGCCGGAATCGCTTCTGACGCAAACATGTAGCGCCACCCCATTTCGTTTATCCACGCCACCGTCTGCCCGTGCGCAATGCCCCAATTTATAAAATAAACCACGAGCATACCGAAAATAATCGCAAACTGGTTACACGACACCAGCCGCCCGCGTATGCCCGCCGGCGCAATTTCACTGATATACATCGGGCATACCGCCGACGCCAACCCTACGCCGACGCCCCCCAATATCCGGTATCCAATAAACGCGAGCAGCAGTCCGAGGGTCGGGGTTCCCCGTTCAAAAAACAGAAACTCAGGCCATGCCGACCCCAGCGCCGAGAGGAAAAACAGTACCGCCGCCACCAACAACGACCGCTTCCGTCCCAAACGATTGGACAAAATACCCGACAGCGCACCGCCTATGATGCACCCAATGAGGGCGCTCGAAACCATCGCACCGTGGGCAAAGGCGCTCAGATGCAGGGCGTCGGTCAAATAGGCTTGAAGCGCCTGCTCGGCTCCCGAAATAACCGCCGTATCATATCCGAACAGCAGCCCGCCGAGTGTGGCCACCAGCGTAATACCGAACACGTAACCCGAATTGTATTTTTTCATAACCGTACCTTATTTATCCGTAATAAAAAATAATTGACCACCCGCTAACCATTATATATATTGACCAACGCCTCGTAAAGCTCCTGTTTGCCGCTGGTTTGCGCAGGCTCGGCGTTACGGGCTTTGGCACAGGCCACGAGGTCTTCGAGCGAAAGCCTTCCGGCTTCAAACTCAAGCCCCTCGCCGGCATCGAACGAGGCGTAGCGGTCGGCACGCATTTGCCGGTAGGGCGACTGTTCGAGGAGGGCGGCGGCGGCCTCCAGGGCATGTGCGAAAGCATCCATGCCGGCGATGTGAGCAATGAAAAGGTCTTCTAAATCAGTCGAAGAGCGACGTGTTTTGGCATCAAAGTTAGTGCCGCCGACCAAGCCGCCGGATTGCAGGATGACGAGCATCGCCTGCGTGAGGTCATAGACATCAATGGGGAACTGGTCTGTATCCCAGCCGTTTTGCGCGTCGCCGCGATTGGCGTCGATCGAGCCGAGCAACCCGGCGTCGGCGGCGCACTGCAGCTCATGCTCGAAGGTGTGGCCGGCAAGGGTGGCGTGATTGACCTCTATATTAAGCTTAAAATCACGGTCAAGCCCGTAGGCGCGCAGGAAGCCGATAACCGTTTCGGCGTCGGCATCGTATTGATGCTTAGTAGGCTCCATCGGCTTGGGTTCGATAAGGAAGGTGCCTGTGAACCCGCGGGCGCGGGCGTAGTCGCGGGCCCGGGCGAGGAACATACCCAGATGGTCTTTCTCGCGCTTCATCTGCGTGTTAAGCAACGTGAAATACCCCTCGCGTCCGCCCCAAAAAACGTAACACTGCCCGCCCAGCTCAATGGTCGCGTCAATCGCATTCTTAACCTGCACGGCCGCGCGCGCCACGACGTCGAAATCGGGATTGGTCGCTGCGCCGTTCATGTAGCGTTTGTGACTGAAGACATTGGCCGTCCCCCACAACAGGCCGATACCGGTGTCGGCCTGCCGCTGCTTCACGTAAGCCACCACCTCGCCGAGCCGCGATTCGTACTCGCCTATCGAGTCCCCCTCATCAATTAGATCCACATCATGGAAGCAGTAGTATTCAATACCAAGTTTTTGCATCAACTCAAAGCCCGCATCGACGCGCCGCTTCGCGCGTTCAAACGGCGACGCCCCGCCGCGCATCCACGAAAACTGTTTTGTCCCCGGCCCAAAGGGGTCGCTCCCTTCCGCGCACAGCGTATGCCACCACGCCATCGAAAATCGAAGCCAGTCCTTCATTTTCCGGCCATAAACTACTTTCTCCGGGTCATAATACCGGAACGCCAAAGGATTTCTACTGTCCTTTCCTTCAAAATTAATTTTTTCCACCATAGGGAAATACGTGTTTGTGTTCATTTCTTTGTTTTTTTTAATTATGTATTTAATTAATTATTTATTAAAAAACGTCATTAACCGATAACCGATGCGGTTAGTATTGCATAAATGATTTGGAGACGAACTCGAGCACCTCCGGCAGCTCCCCGCGCCAGTACGTCCAGCTGTGTCCGCCATCCTTAACGCGGTATTCATGGGCGATTTGACGATCGCGAAAGAGGATGTGCAGCAGGCTGTTGTGGCGGTACAGGAAGTCATCGTCGCCGCACGATACATACCATCTTACCTGCCGAATACGGTTCAGGTATTCCTCGCCAACGTCCGGGGCAAGGAGGCTGTCGAGGGTGTGCGCCCGGACGTGGGCAGCCTGCTGTTGAGGGGATAACGCCGCATATTTCCCGACAAACCACCGGCCGGTTTCGACCGAGGCGCTCAAAGGCGCGGCGGCGGCAAAAAACTCAGGCCGGTGGAGGGTGTAATAAATAGCCCCGCCGCCGCCCATCGAGAGGCCGGCGATGGCACGGTAGCGCCGTTCGCTGCGCACGCGGTACGCTGTTTCGATGTGCGCAATGAGCTCGTCGAAGAAAAAACGTTCATAGTCAAACGAGCCGTCGGGCTGGTTGAAATAACCGCGCACGGTGGTGTTGGCGTCCGGCATGACGATAATCATCGGGGTGGCCTTCCCTTCGGCGATGGCTCGGTCGGCAATATGCTGCACCTGACCGAACTGCACCCATCCGGTATGGTCATCGCCGCTGCCGTGCAACAGGTACAGCACGGGGTAGCTCCGGTCGGTATGGTCGTAGTCGGGCGGAAGATAGACGGCGTAGCGCCGTTCCATTTTCAGGATATTGCTTGTAACAGTCCGTGTTTCAAACACGCGGCCTTGCTGCGCCGGCGCGCCCGTGACGGCGGCGGCGAAAAGGAGCAGAACAATCGGTCGTTTCATGGGGTGGGTTCTTTGTTTGTTGTGGTATTGAGAAGCGCCTGCAACCATTGTTCATAAGCCTCTGTTGTAGGGGCTTGTGCGGCGGGTTCGGGCTCTATAATCCCTATTTTCTTTAGCCGCGCGAACGCCTCTGTGGTGCTGCGGTAGATGCCGGCGCCGATGCCTGCTGCGCGGGCTGCTCCGGTGGCGCCGTCGGTATTATAGAGCTCGATGGTTGCGCCGGTTATGTTTGAGAGGGTTTGTCGGAATACGGGGCTAAGGAACAGGTTGGCATGTCCTGCGCGGATGGTGCGGGTTCCGATGCCCATGCCGTTCATAATGTCCATTCCGTATTTGAACGAAAAGGCGATGCCTTCCTGCGCGGCGCGTATCAGGTGCGCTTTGCCGTGGCGGATAAAGTTGAGGCCGTGTATCGAGCAGTCCGGCGTGCGATTGCAGAGCATCCGTTCGGAGCCGTTGCCGAACGGGATAATGCGAACGCCATCGCTGAGAGCGGGTACCGCCGCCGCCATTTCGTTCATGCTGTTGTAGCCGATGCCTTCGGGTGCGATGGTTGTCCGCATCCACGCGTTGAGGATGGCCGTGCCGTTGATGCACAGCAGCACACCTATCCTCGGCTGTTGACGGCTGTGATTGACGTGTGCAAAGGCATTGACGCGCGAGAGCCTATCATACACGGCTGCGCTGTTTATCCCGTACACGACACCCGAGGTGCCGGCGGTAGCGGCGATTTCACCGGGGAGGAATACGTTTAGCGAAAGGGCGTTGTTCGGCTGGTCGCCGGCGCGGTAGGTTACCGGCGTGCCGGCAGCCAGTCCCAATTCCCGCGCCACCGATGCCGTTACGCGCCCCTGGATGCCGAAGGTCGGCACTATGGCTGGTACCAGTCCGGTATCGAACCCGAACCAGTCGAACAGGAAAGCCGCCGGTGCATGTTCGGTAAAATCCCATCCGATGCCTTCCGACAGGCCGGAAGCCGTGGTACAGGCTTCACCCGTTAAGCGCAGCGCGATATAGTCGCCCGGGAGCATGTAGTGTTTCGTTCGGGCATAGATGGCCGGCTCATGTTGTTTGACCCACGCCAGTTTGGCCAGTGTAAAGTTGCCCGGCGAGTTCAGCGTGCGCGTCAGGCAGCGCTCGGCGCCGATGCCGGCCAGCGCCTGTTCGCCGTAAGGCACAGCGCGGCTGTCGCACCAGATAATGGCGTCGCGCAGGGCTTGCCCGTTTGCATCGGTAAGCACCAGCCCGTGCATCTGGTATGAGATGCCGATAGCGGCAATCTCTTCGGGTTTTGCCTGTGCGGTGGCCATCACGGCGTGCGTTGCCCGTTTCAGGTTCGCCCACCACTGGTCGGGTTCCTGTTCAGCCCATCCGGCCTTCACCGACTTGATGGTCATTTCCGTTTCCGGGAAGAATGCTCCGGCTACCGCTTCGCCCGTCCCAATGTTCACTAAGCAGGCCTTTACCGACGAACTTCCGATGTCGTATCCGAGTAAATACATTTTTAATGATGAATGATGAATGATGAATGATGAACTGTGAATTACTACCTGCTTTTCGCAATTCATAATTAACTACACTCCGCTGTACGCGCTGAATCCGCCATCGACGGGGAGGATGATGCCCGTAACAAACCGTGCGGCTTCGCTACAGAGGAACTGCACGGCGCCGTTGAGTTCGGAGATGTCGCCGAAGCGTTTCATGGGTGTTTTGGCTATAACTTTCAGGCTGCGGCCGGTGAGCGAGCCGTCGGGGTTGAGGAGCACCGAGCGGTTCTGGTCGCCGATAAAGAAGCCCGGAGCAATGGCATTAACCCGAATGCCGTCGCCGTATTTGAGTGCCATTTCGACGGCTAACCATTGTGTAAAGTTGCTGATACCCGCTTTGGCCACCGAGTAGCCCGGCACGCGAGTAAGCGCCGCATAAGCCGCCATCGATGAGACATTGACGATAGCGCCGTTTCGCTGCCCGGCCATTATCTTGCCGAACGCCATACACGGGTACACCGTACCGTTGAGGTTGAGGTTGGTTACCTTTTCCCAGTCTTCGATTTTCAATTCGTGGAAGGGCTGCTCTTCGCCGAGCGTTGCCCCGGGTAGGTTTCCGCCGGCGATATTGAGGAGGATATCTATCTGCCCCCAACGCGCCATTACCTTGTCGGCTACTTGCCGGAGGCTCTCCATCTCAAGCACATTCCCGACGATTCCGATGGCCTCGCCGCCCATCGCCTGCAGTTCGGCCACCCGTGCATCGAGCGGTTCCTGCCGGATGTCGAGCGCCGCCACCCGTACGCCCTGCATTACAAAATGCCGGGCAATATTCCCTCCAAGCACGCCCCCGGCCCCCGTGATAACGGCTACTTTGCCACTAATACCGAATAGTCTGTTCATATTGTTGAGTTGTTGAGTTTCTTGTCCTTATTCCTAATTGCCCTCGCTGCTGCCATTATTCCCATGACCTGCGCCAGTGCGTACATCCGTCCGAGGAAGGAATAGCCCGGGTTATAGTTCTTTTGTTCGTCGTCGAGCATATTGCGGCCATGATCGATGCGCATGGGGAGGTCGGCGGGGGCGCGATGCTCGAAAAGGTACACTAACCGGACTAACTGCCCGCGGCCTTCGAGGTGCGAGGCTTCAATGAAATCGCCGTTAGGCAGCACGTCGGTACTGCGGAGGTGTACGAAATGAATACGCCGAAGGTATTTTTCGGCCAGCGCTGGCACGTCGTTATGCAGCCCGGCGCTGAGCGAGCCGGCGCAAAAGGCCAGTCCGTTATGCGGGTTATCGACCGCCGAGAGCAGCCAGTCGATGTCGGCCTCGCCGGTAACGATGCGCGGCAGACCTAATACCGGGAACGGCGGGTCGTCGGGGTGCACCGTCATGTTGATCCCGAAGCGGTCGCACACGGGCATGATTCGTTCGAGAAAATACTGCATGTTGGCACGCAGCGCCGTCTTGTCGATGTCCTTGTAGAGCGCAAGCAGCTCTTTGAAGAGGGCAACCGGGTTGCGGTCGCTTTCGCGGATGTTGCCATTGACAAAGCCCTGCGTTTTGACGATGATACTGTTGATCATCTCCTCTTTTTCGGCCTCGGTGATGGTTTTGTCGAGTTCGCGCACGTACTGCATTTCGGTGTCGGAGTAGTCGTTTTCGGCGCCGGAGCGTTGCAGGATACGGCAGTCGAAATACGCAAACCGCGCTTTGCTGAAGTAGAGCGACGTCGAGCCGTCGGGCCACGCATGGTGCAGGTCGGTGCGTATCCAGTCGATCACAGGCATGAAGTTATAGCAAACGGTACGGATGCCGTTTTTGCCCAAATTGGCTAAACTGATTTTATAATTTTCTATCAGCCGGTCGCGTTCCTTGCCGCCGTACTTAATCGCTTCGGCTACGGGCAGGCTTTCGACCACCGACCAGTGCAGGCCGTTTACAGTTATATAATTTTGCATCTCGCGGATGTCTTCCGCTGTCCAGATTTCGCCGTTAGGCACATCGTGCAGGGCTGTAACGATGCCTTCCACGCCTATTTGCCGGAGCATGGCCGGCGTAATGGGGTCTTTTTTTCCAAACCATCTCCAGGTACGCTCCATAAGAATTAAGAATTAAGAATTAAAAATTAGGAATTCCATTAACCTGGCCGCTGTGTTCGTAATCGACGTCGATATTCAAGCGGTCGATAAAAGCATTGATAACCGTCGGGTCGTCGCTCATGATGGCGGCGGCTTCGATGCGCTGGGTCATCGGATAATATTTGGCTTCGATGGCATCAATCTTTTTCATAACGATATTTTTTTAAATAATAAAGAATAATTTCGCCGCAAAGATATAAAAAAATAATAGTATCAATAATTTTTTCTCATATCAGCTGCATTTATTAATGGAATGTATCATTCTTAATTCGTAATTCGTAATTAAAATCCGTAATTTTGTACTTTCTTTAATGTAAAATAATGGCTGCATTGCTTTCAACTATCCATACGCCGGACGATTTGCGCCGGCTGGCGCCTTCAGAACTGCCTGCGCTGTCGGCAGAAGTGCGCGAATATATCATCTCACAGTGTTCGGAGAATCCGGGGCATCTGGGGGCAAGTCTGGGCGTGGTCGAACTGACGGTCGCCCTGCATTACGTGTTTAATACGCCCGACGATAAACTGATTTGGGATGTCGGTCATCAGGCGTATGCGCATAAAATCCTGACCGGGCGCCGCGAGGCGTTCCCGACGAACCGCTGTTACGGCGGCCTTAGCGGCTTCCCGAAACGCAGCGAAAGCGACTACGACCCGTTTGGCGGCGGCCATGCCTCGGTGTCGGTATCGGCGGCGCTGGGCATGGCCGAGGCGGCGAAACTGCAAGGCCTCGCGCAGCAAACGATTGCCATTATCGGCGACGGCGCCCTCACCGGCGGATTAGCCTACGAAGGGCTGAACAACGCCGGCGCATCGAAGGCGAATGTGCTGGTGGTGTTGAACGATAATAATATTTCCATCGACCGGAATGTGGGGGCGATACATAATTATCTGGTTAAAATGACAACCTCGGCGCGTTATAACCGGATGAAGCGTCGGGTGTGGGATTTTTTCGGAAACAACCGCGTGCGGCGTGCGGTGCAGAGTTTTGTGAATACAACAAAAATCGCCCTCCTGCGTCGCAGCAACCTCTTCGAGGCGCTTGGATTCCGCTATTTCGGGCCTATCGACGGGCATGACCTCACGCAGCTTGCCAAAACACTGCAGGCGCTAAAACATATCGACGGACCGAAGGTACTGCACGTCATCACCACCAAAGGCAAGGGCTACAAGCCGGCTGAAGAAAACCAGACGGAGTGGCACGCCCCCGGCAAATACGACCGTACGACGGGCGAGCGGGTGGCGCAAAGCGGCCTCTCGCGCTATCAGGATGTGTTTGGCGAAACGATTATCGAACTGGCGCGGCAGAACAGCCGGATTGTAGGCATCACCCCGGCCATGCCCACCGGCTGCTCGCTCAACCTGATGATGGAAGAAATGCCCGAGCGTACGTTCGACGTAGGCATTGCCGAAGAACATGCCGTAACGTTCTCGGCGGGGCTGGCGGCGGCGGGGATGGTGCCGTTCTGCAACATCTACTCGTCGTTCATGCAGCGTGCCTACGACCAGGTGATTCACGATGTGGCGCTGCAAAACCTGCAAGTCGTCTTTTGCCTCGACCGCGGCGGGCTGGTCGGCGAAGACGGCGCCACGCATCATGGCGCGTACGATATGGCGGCGTTCCGCTGTATCCCCAACGTAATAATCGCCGCGCCGATGAACGAGGCGGAGCTGCGTAACATGCTCTACACCGCCCAGCTGCCGGGTCGGGGGCCGACACTGATCCGCTACCCCCGCGGGCGCGGCGCCGGCCTTGCGTGGCGGCAGCAGAAGTTTGTGCCGGTAGCCGTCGGGAAGGCACGGCTGCTGCACGAAGGCGTCGAGGTGGCTGTGTTGAGTATCGGCGATACCGGACATCAGGCGGCGGCGGCGGTCGGGCGGCTGGCGGCGGACGGCGTACATGTTACCCACTATGACATGCGTTTCCTCAAACCCCTCGACGAGGATGTCCTCGATACGGTTGGGCGGCGTTTCCCGACGGTGGTTACGGTCGAGAACGGCGCCGTTACGGGCGGGCTGGGCGGCGCCGTCGCGGAGTTTTTTACCACGCACCGCTATCCTGTAAAAGTAGTACGCCTCGGCATCCCCGACCGCTTTATCGAACAGGGCAGCATCGCCCAACTGCAAACCGAATGCGGGTTTGATGAAGAAAGTATTTACAAAGAAATCAAAGGTATGTTTCCAGCAGCCGGGCGGCGGGTTGGGGGATGACGGTAACGTCGGACATGATGGCGGGGATGAGGAGGGTCTCGCCTTTGATGATCGATTCGTTGCCGAAGGGGTATTCGATGGTGGCGCTGCCCTCAAGGCAGATGTAGATAACGAACGAGTCGTTGTCGGAGAGGTTCCGCTCCAGCGGCCGGTCGATTTCCAGCAGGTTGGTGATGAAATGCAGCGATCGGGCTAATGCGACGGGGGTGTTCGGTCGGTGTTCGTAAAGCGTCTTCACGTCGGTTCTTCGGGTGTAGTCGATAACGTCGATAGCCATGTCCAGGTGCATGTCGCGGGCGGTGGCGGGGTTATGCTCGCGCCCCCAGTCGTACACGCGGTAGGTGATGTCCGAGGTTTGCTGGATTTCGGCCAGCACAATCCCCTGCCCGATGGCGTGGATGGTTCCGGGGGCAATGAAAAACATGTCGCCGGGTTCGACCGGCACGAAGTTCAGGGCTTCGATAAGGGTGTTGCGGCTTACGCGCTCGTATAGTTCTGCGGGCGAGAGGTTGCGGTTGAAGCCGACGTAGAGGCCAGCGCCTTCGTCGGCCTGCAGGATGTACCACATTTCGGTTTTACCGTAGGCATTGTGCCGTTCGCGTGCCGTTGCATCGTCGGGATGTACCTGTACCGAGAGCGTTTCCGAAGCGTCGATGAGCTTTACCAGCACAGGGATTTCAACACCGAACTGGTCGTACAGCCGGTCGCCGAGCAGCTCGCCAAGATATATTTCAATAACTTCCTCGATGGTATTCCCTTTCAGGAATCCGTTGGCAACCACCGACACGTAGCCCTGCACGCCCGATATTTCCCAGCTTTCGCCGATTTTGTCGTCCGCCGGAAACGGTTTATTAAATAAAGTACATAATTTGTGGCCGCCCCACACGCTGGTTTTGGGCTGCGGTTTGAATTTTAAAGGATATAATGATGTCATTTTAATTTAATGATGAATGATGAATGGTTCATTTTCAGTTTTATTTTTTAGAAGCCGAAATCGACTTCGATGGCTTCCTGTTTTTCGTCGGGGGGCAGGTGGGCGGTGAGGTGCGTGGGGTTGGCCTGAACGACAATGGCCTTATCGGGGCGCCCCGGGCAGATGTATTCGCAGCCGCCGCAGCCGATACACAGCGAGGTATCGACTTCGGGAATCAGCAGCCCGTCGCGGAAATCGACCATGTGAACGGCCTTCGTCGGGCAGTGTTCGTCGCAGGCGCCGCAGTCGGTTTCATCGATCAGGACGATGCAGTTCTCCGCCTTGAACATCGCCTTGCCTATCTGGGTGGTTTTCTTCGCGTCTTCCGTCAGGGGCAGTAGTGCGCCACTCGGGCAGACGCGCGAGCATTCGGTACAGGTGTAGTTGCAGAATGCATGCCGGTAGTCCATCACGGGCATCATCACTCCGTCGAGGCCGTATTCGCCCAGCGCCGGACGGACGACTTTCGACGGGCATTTGGCTACGCAGGCATGGCAGCCCGTGCAGTGCTGCTTGAGGTGGTCGATGCTCTGCGCTCCCGGGGGCGCAATGGCTTTTGTGTTCTTCGTCCGCCATTGCAGGTGCGGATGCGGCAGCCATGCCCGCGCTACCGCTGCCGAGGCCAGCATCCCCGCCGAGGCGAGGAAAAGACGGCGGCTGCCTGCCTGTACCGGGCGCGGCTTTCGGGCATAGCCGAACCGCAGGCCGATGGCATGCGATTTACAGACCGTCGTACAGGTATAGCACTGCACGCACCGCGACACATCGAGCTGCTCCGTCCGGCCATCGACGCATTGCGCTTTGCACGACCGCTCGCACAGCCGGCAATGCGTGCAGGCCGCGCTGCGGATACCGACACGGAAGAGCGCATACTTCGACACCAGTCCGAGCAGCGACCCGACGGGACATACGGTATTGCAGTACAGTCGTCCGCGCCACGCGCTCAGTCCCGTCAGCACGGCCAGAAAGAGCGCCCCGACGGCGATGCTGCCCCACGTAAAAGTCGTGTAGCTTATCCGGTAAAAGGTTTCGGGAAATGCCGATGCGCCAATATTATTCAGTCCCGTAGCGCCTGCGCGGAATACGTTTTCGGCCATCCGCCCGTAGTTGCTGTACGGGTCGAGCCAGAGCAGCAGCGCCGCCTCGCCCAGCAGCAGGGCGGCCAGCGATGCGGTCAGCAGCCCGTAGCGCAGCCACCGGTGCGGCCGGGCGTATGTATAACGCCGCGAACGCTTGCTTTTAAACAGCTTCGCGACGGTCGTAACCACATCCTGAAAAATACCCGCCGGACACAGGAACGAGCAGTACACGCGCCCGAAAACCAGCGTGAGCCCAAGCAGGCACAGCAAAACCCCTGCGCTGCCGGTCGCCGCTCCCAGCATCGCCGGCACAAACTGCCATTTAAGCAGCGGCGTGAGCAGACCGGTGGTTGCTCCGCTAATATCAACAAATACCCCCGTAACGGCAACCAAAAACAGCAACCCGAAAACAATACGAAAATAACGAAGTCCCTTCATTTAATTTATGAACGATGAATTATGAACGATGAACGATGAACGGCGGGAAAGAGAGACAATCGGGAACTCCTTTTTCCGAAAGGGGAACTCTTTGGCTTTAAAAGGGAAACGCATCGGTTAATGATTAACAGTTAATGACAATTGAATAGTGCAACAAACGGCTATATTTTGATTCGTTGGATTTTGAGCCGGTCGATATCGGTTGTTCCGGCTTTCAGCTGTTCGCCTAACTTAATATGGCTGGCCTCTTCGAGGGTCATTTTGCTGTTGTACTGGGCGAAAAATTTGAGCGCGGCGGTATCGACAGCCACCGTATCGACGGCGATAAAGAGCGCTTTGGCCAACTGGACATCACTGATACTGCGTCCCTGGGGGCCGTTTTTTGTCATCACGCGGTAGGCATCCACAATGTTGAGCGCCGGTTTTTTGCGGAAGGTGGCGAAATCGGCGATGCACTGCTGCAGGTCGTTTGCATGCCAGAAGCCACGGTCCCAGACGATGCCCATCGTATTTTTCATCGAAATGCTCATCTTCGCGCCGTTGTGGTTTTTCAGCACCGGCACGTTAATCCACACGTCATAGTCGAGGATAGCCTCGTGCACCTTTGCGCTTTTCAGACGTTTCCCTTTGGGGATGGCCACGTCGCGGTAGTAGCGCTCTTCGTGGGCAAAGAGCATCCGGCCGCCGGCGGCCTTAACAGCGTCTTCGATGCCGCTGTTTTTATAGCATTTCAGCCACGTGTCGCAGGTATGGTCGAACACCCCGACTTCGGCCGCGCCCGCCGAGAGGCAGTCTTTGACAATCGCCGCCACCAGCAGCGGGTTGGTATTCGCCGCCAGTTCCGGTTTCTTGTCCCATCCGATATTCGGTTTGACGACCACGCGCTGCCCTTTCTGAACGTACCGGCCGATACCGCCCATAGCCGCAATGGCTTTGGCGTACATCGCTTCCGGCTCGCCGCCCATGACCGCCACCAGGTCGGTTGTTTCGGTAGCCGCAGCGCTGGCCTGTGCCGCAAAAAGCGTATTCGGCGGCCACGGCAATGCACCGGCAACGCTGCCGAGTGCAAGCGATTTAAGAAAATTACGTCGTTCCATAATCAATTATTCAATTATTCAATATTTAATATTTAATTCAAAATGCCTTGAACCCGATGGCTTTTTTCACTTCCTTCAATGTGGCCTGTGCGCTTTCGCGGGCTTTGGCGGCGCCGTGGAGGGTTACG
Source organism: Prevotellaceae bacterium (assembly GCA_031270845.1). Classification (GTDB taxonomy): domain Bacteria; phylum Bacteroidota; class Bacteroidia; order Bacteroidales; family UBA932; genus JAIRKX01. The sequence continues at coordinate 2,485 of JAISXF010000058.1, read as the reverse complement.
CGGCTCAGGTAGTCGCGGTCGGATTTGATTTCGGCAATGCGCGCATGGATGGGCGCGATGGTGCGCCAGATGTCGGCGGCCAACTGCTTCTTCAAATCGCCATAGCGGATGACACCCGCGTCATGCTGCGCCCGGAAATGCGCCACCGTGTCGGGCGAAGCGACAACCTCCAGCACGGTGAAAATATTTCGTACCGGGGCGCTCATTTCGCTGTGGGGGTGCGCGGGACCGCTGTCGGTTACCGCCCGCATGACTTTCCGGGCGACCGTCTTCTCATCATCAATAAGAAAAATACCGTTGCCTTCGCTTTTGCCCATTTTGCCGCTGCCGTCGAGGCCTGGAATTTTAATCAGCTCGCCGCCGAAGTTGAAGGCTGCCGGCTCGGGAAACACTTCGCTGCCGTAAAGATTATTGAACCGCCGGGCAAAGGTGCGCGTCATTTCCAGATGCTGCTCCTGGTCTTTCCCCACGGGCACCTTGCCGGCACGGTGAATGAGGATGTCCGCCGCCATCAGCACCGGGTAGGTCAGCAGCCCGGCATTGACGTTGTCGGCCTGTTTGCGCACCTTTTCCTTAAACGACGCCGTGCGTTCGAGCTCTCCCTGGTAGGCCAGCATATTGAGCAATACGTAGAGTTCTGCGATTTCGGGCACATCGCTCTGCACATAAATCGTCGCCACGTCGGGGTCGAGGCCGGCGGCGAGGTATTCGGCCAGCACGTTCCGCACGTTATCGTGAAAGTCGGCCGACTTCGGGTGCGTGGTCAGCGCGTGCAGGTCGGCAATAAAAAAGAAGCAGCGATGCTCATGCTGCATTTTTGTAAAGTTGCGCAGGGCGCCGAAATAATTCCCCAGATGCAAGTGCCCGGTAGGGCGGATGCCGCTTAAAACAATTTCCATAATCTGTCTCTTTAATCTTTTTCTTTATTTTTTATTTTAGAAAGTCCAAAGATATTAATAAATTTGCAATTGATAAAATTATTGAACCGTTGCCGGGTTGAATGGTTGAATGGCTGAAATGTTAAACAGCTCCACCATTCCACAAAACAACAACCCGGCAACACTTCCACCATTAAACAATTAAATAGACATGGAAACAACACGACAACAGAAAGTAGGCCGGCAACTGCAAAAAGATATTGCCGAAATTATACAGCAACAGGGCATGTCGGCGTATGCCGGAGCGATGGTTTCGGTAACGTCGGTGCATGTAAGTCCCGATTTGGCGCTGGCGCGGGTGCGGTTGAGCATCTTCCCGTCGGGCAAGGCCGACGAAGTGATGAAAATCATTGCGCAGCAAAGCCGCAGCATCCGCGGCGAATTAGGCCGGCGAATAGCCAAGCAGCTGCGCATCGTCCCCGAACTGACCTTCGACATCGACGATTCGCTCGACTACGTCGAGAAAATAGACCGCCTGCTCCATTAAAAAACAGCCGTCGGATGAGCGCTACAGACCATAAACCCGCCGGCGGACTGTTCCGGCGGTGGCAAGGCAGGCTGCCGTTCTTTATTGCGCGGCGCTACCTGTTTGCCAAAAAATCACACAATGTAATTAACATTATTTCGATGATCAGCGCGGCCGGGATTATGACCGGCACGCTGGCGCTGGTGGTGGTGGTGTCGGTTTATAACGGCTTCGACGAGCTGGTGCAGTCGATGTATCATACCTTCGATGCCGACTTGCGGATTACGCCGGCCGCCGGCAAGGTCTTTACGCCGCATTCGGCCGCCTTCGACCGCGTGCGCGGCCTGCCCGGCGTCGTATCGTTTGCCGAGATTGTCGAAGAAAACGTGCTGCTCGAATACCGCGGCTACCAGGATTTGGCGACCATCAAGGGCATCGACAGTCTCTATGCCGGCGCGACAGACCTTCCGCAGGCCATCGTCGAAGGCGCCTTTGAGCCCTGGCATGGCGAGGTGGAGCAGGCCGTCGTCGGGCGGGGCATTGCCTATAAGCTGGGCGTGGGCATTCATTTTGTCGATCCGCTGTTAGTCTATGCGCCCCGTCGCGACGCCCGCCTCTCGCTGCTCAACCCCGAAGCGGCGCTGGCGAGCGAATACATTTACCCTTCGGGGATTTTCGCCATCGAGCAGTCGTTCGACAATGCCTATTTCTTCGCGCCCATCGCCTTTGCCCGCCGCCTGTTCGGCTATACCGACGAGGTTACGGCCATCGAAATACGGCTTGCGCCGGATGCCGATGCGGCGCAGATACAGCGGCAGGTGAAGAAGCTCGTCGGCGCGTCGTTTGCAGTAAAAAACCGCTACGAGCAGCACGAAACCATGTACCGGATGATGAAATCCGAAAAAGCCGTTATCTATGCCATACTCCTTTTTATATTGGTGGTTATTTCGTGCAATGTACTCGGTTCGCTGGCGATGCTGATTATCGAAAAGAAAGACGACGTCCTCACCCTGCGCAGCATGGGCGCCGCCGACCGCCTTATCAACCGCATCTTCCTTTACGAAGGCTGGATGATTTCGCT
>JAISXF010000050.1 GCA_031270845.1 Prevotellaceae bacterium | reverse complement strand
TGGTACGAGGGTGCTTTCCTGTCAAAATGACATAAAATATTCTATACGCTGTCAAAATGACAGCCGGATGAATTACGAATTACGAATTACGAATTACGGGTTCCCCGTTCATTGTAGGGGCAACACATGTGTTGCCCCTACGTCCGTAATTCGTAATTCGTAATTAAAGGTAGGGGCGAAAAATTTTTCGCCCTTACGTCCGTAATTCGTAATTCGTAATTCGTAATTATTTTTCCTACTTTTGCAGCATGTATTCCATCATCGACAAACGTATAATCGCCTTTATCCACGAACATCATGTCCTTACGCTCGCCACGTGCGTAAACGGTATCCCCTACTGCGCCCATCTGTTTTACGTGTATCTCGACGCCGAGAATGTGTTTGTCGTGACCTCCAGCGCCTCCACGCGCCACATCGGCGAAGCCCTGCACAGCCATACGGTGGCGGGGGCGGTGGCGCTGGAAACAGCCACCGTCGGGTTGATTCGCGGCCTGCAATGGCAGGGCGCGCTGCTGCTGCCCGACAAAGACCTCAAACGCAAAGCCCGCCGCGCATACCTGCGCCGGTTCCCGTTTGCCGTACTGAAAGGCTCCCCGCTCTGGGCGCTGCGTCCGACATTCTTTAAATATACCGACAACCGGCTGGGCTTCGGTAAAAAAATAATCATCACATTACCATCGAACGAAAATCAACCGCTATGAACATTGACAAGGAAGAAATAATGGCGCGATTTCTGCGCTATGCGCGCTACGATACCCAGTCAGACCCGGCGTCGGAAACCGTCCCCAGCACGCGGACGCAGCTGGCGCTGGCCGAAGCCTTAGCCGCCGAACTGCGTGCGATGGGCGCCGCCGATGTCCTGCTCGACGAAAACGGCTACCTGACGGCCACCATCCCCGCCAATACGGACAGCGAAGTCCCCGTTATCGGCCTCATTGCCCATCTCGACACGTCGCCCGACATGAGCGGCGCCAACGTCTGCCCGCAAATCACAGAACGGTACGGCGGCGGCGATATTGTCCTCAATGAAACAAAAAAGATACTGCTCCGCCCGGCTGAGTTCCCCGAGCTGGCGCGCTATATTGGCCAGACGATCATCACCACCGACGGAACCACCCTCCTCGGCGCCGACGACAAGGCCGGCATCGCCGCCATTATGAGCGCCGCCGCCTGTCTCCTTGCGCACGGCGAACTCAAGCACGGCAAGATACGCATCGCCTTTACGCCCGACGAGGAAATCGGACGGGGTACCGACCGCTTCGACATCCGGCGCTTCGCCGCCGACTACGCCTACACCTTCGACGGCGGCGAGCTTGGAGAGCTTGAATACGAGAACTTCAATGCCGCCGAAGCCCGCCTCACCATCAGAGGGAATAACATCCACACCGGCTATGCGAAAGGGCGCATGGTGAATGCCCTCAATGTCGCGGCCACGATTCACCTCGCGCTCCCGCCGGACGAGCGCCCCGAAACAACCGACGCCCGCGCCGGTTTTTATCACCTCACCGCCCTGCATGGCACCGAAGAGCAGGCGACGATGCAGTATATCATCCGTGATTTCGACCGTCAGGCCTTCGAGCAGCGCAAAGAGACCCTGCGGCTCATTGTCCGGCAGGTCAATGAGCAATACGGCGCGGCGACGGTGATCGTCCGACTGCGAGACCAGTATTATAATATGATTGAGCAAATCCTCCCGCATTTTTATATTGTCGAGCGGGCGGCCGCGGCGATGCGCCGTGCGGGTGTCGAACCGGTGATTACCGCCGCACGCGGCGGCACCGACGGCGCACGCCTTTCGTTCATGGGGCTGCCATGCCCCAATATTTTTGCCGGAGGCCATAACCCGCACGGGAAATACGAATTTCTGCCTGTCGAAAGCATGCAGAAAGCCGCAGAAGTGGCCGTCGAGCTGTGCCTTGGAGAACAGAGACAATAGACTTTGAGAACATAGACTTTGAGAACATAGACTTTTAGACGTTTAGACTTTTAGACGTTTAGACGTTTAGACGTTGAGACGTTGAGACGTTGAGACGTTAGACTTTGAGAACATAGACAAAGAGACAACGTCTCAACGTCTAAAAGTCCATTGTCTAAAAGTCTAAAAGTCTAAAAATCTAACGTCTCTCCCTTGAAATATCAATTGAAGGGTTTTTGCGGATAACGATTTTGTGTTCCGTGCCGGCGCGCAGGCGCCGGATATTTTTACGATGCGTAATAAAAATCGTTACCGTAACAAGGACGCTGAATATCTCCAGCATCAGCGGCTCATAAGTACCGATAATGAAATCGAATAAAACAATAACAATAAGCGGCAGAAACAGCGCGCCAATCAGCGAACTGAGCGAAACATAACGGGTAACGAGCAGGCAAACCAGAAAAACACCGAATACCATCAGCATCGCCACCGGAAATATCGCCAGCACCACGCCGGCCGTAGTGGCCACCCCTTTGCCGCCTCTGAACGACGCAAATACCGGAAAAATATGCCCGACAACCACCGCAATGCCCAGCGCAATCTGGAAGCTCACAAAGCCATTGGCCTCAACGTAATTGGCGGGGTTCTTTTCCAACGGCGTAAACAGTATCAGGCATACGGCGAGCACGCCTTTGGCAATATCGAGGACAAACACCGGCACGGCCGCCTTCCAGCCGAGGACGCGCATGACATTGGTCGCTCCGGCGTTGTTACTGCCGTGCTTTCGGACATCGGTATTGAAACACAGTTTGCCAATCCAGAGGGCATTGGAGATCGAGCCTGTCAGATAGGCCGCCGCAATTAATGTAATAAAAAGAATAACGCTCATGATTTTTTTTGTGCAAAGGTAAATAATAATTTTTAAGGAGCCTCCCCTCCCCTTTGGCTTATGCCGGATTTAATTACGAATTACGAATTACGAATTACGTTTTTCCTGCGTAGCCGTAATTCGTAATTCGTAATTCGTAATTAAAAAAGGGAGCCCCTTTTTTAAACGTTGGATAGCGGGCGCGGGGGCGACGGTCAGTTTTTATCGGGTTCGCCGCAGCTTAAGGCTATCACTTTGTCGATGGCCGCCTGGAGGCCATCGGGATTTTTTCCGCCGGCAGTAGCAAGGAACTTCTGACCGCCGCCACTGCCGCCGATTTCTTTGGCCGCTTCGCGGACGACAAGCGCCGCATTGAGGCCTCTTTCGACCATATCGTCCGAGAGCGCCACCGTGAGTGAGGGCCTGCCGTCATGCACAACGCCGCCCACGAAGAGCAGCGCCGGATGCGCGTTGCGGATGCGGAAGGCAAGGTCTTTAACCATATCGGGCGGAATATGCGCCTGCAACACCGCCACATAACAGCCATTCACCACCCGCAGATGCCGCTCCAGACTTGCCTTAAGCTGCTCCACCCGCTCGGCGACAAAGGCCTGCACCTGTTTTTCGAGCGACGTATTGTCGCTAATCACCTTGCGGATGGCCTGCACGACATTCGGCGCGTTGTTGAACAGCGCCCCGACGCTGCGCACCATATCCTGCAGGCCGTCGATAAGGGCTTCGGCGCCAGAGGCCGAAACGGCTTCAATCCGGCGGACGCCGGCCGCCACCGCGCTCTCGCCGATGATGCGGAAAAAACCAATCTCACCCGTAGCCCCCACATGCGTCCCGCCGCACAGTTCGACCGACTCGCCATAGCGCACAACCCGCACCTGCGGTTCATATTTTTCACCGAACAGCGCCATCGCGCCCATCGCCTGCGCCTCGGCAACGGGCATCCGGCGATGCTCTTCGAGCGGACTGTTGGCGCGTATCATGGCATTGACCAGATGCTCGACGCGGCGGATTTCCTCGTCGGTTACTTTTTGAAAATGCGAAAAATCGAATCGCAGATAATCGGCGCTCACCAGCGAACCCTTCTGCTCGACATGCCCGCCGAGCACGCTCCGCAGCGCATGATGGAGCAGATGCGTCGCCGTATGATTACAGGCCGTGGCCTGCCGGCGTGCGGTATCGACCTGCGCCGTGAAGCCGGCGGCAACGTCGTCGGGCAGGCGGTCGGCAAGGTGGACGGTCAGTTTGTTTTCCTTTTTCGTATCGACGATGATGATTTGTTCCCGGTCGTTGCCGATGACGCCCGCGTCGCCTGTCTGGCCGCCGCTTTCGCCGTAGAAGGGCGTCCGGTCGAATACCAGCTGTACCTGCTCCTTTCCTTTGGTTTTCACCGTCCTGTAACGGACGATATGCACGCCGGCCGTCACCATATCGTACCCGACAAACACGGTCGGTCCGGCGGCCGGTCGCACGGTTATCCAGTCGCTTTCTTCGGTGGCGGCGGCGTTGCGGCTGCGCTGTTTCTGGTTTTCCAGCTCCTTCTCAAACGCCGGCATATCGACCTCGAAGCCCTTTTCACGCGCCATCAGGGCTGTCAAATCAACCGGGAACCCGTAGGTGTCATAGAGCTGGAAAGCTTCCTTGCCGGCGATGATTTTCGTCGCCGCATTCTTTTCCATCACCGTCTCAAGCAGCCGGATGCCTGTTTCGAGTGTCCGCAGGAAGGCCGTTTCCTCCTCGCGAAGCACCTGCTCGATGAGCGTCTGCCGCGCCTGCAGTTCGGGGTAGGCGGCGCCCATCTGCGCTACCAGCGCCGGCACAAGCCGGCAGATAAACGGTTCGTTAAAGCCTAAAAACGTATAGCCATAGCGCACCGCGCGCCGCAAAATCCGCCGGATGACATACCCCGCCTTCGCATTCGAGGGCAGCTGCCCGTCGGCAATCGAAAAACAGCAGGCACGCAGATGGTCGGCAATGACGCGCATCGCAACGGTCTGCTGCGGCTGGGCGCCATAAATTTTCCCGCTCAGGCGGGCAATCTCGCGGATAACGGGCTGGAACACGTCCGTATCGTAGTTGCTCTGGACGCCCTGCAGCAGCATGCAAAGCCGCTCGAACCCCATGCCGGTATCGACATGCTTTTTGGGCAGCAGCTCCAGCTCGCCGCTGGCTTTACGGTTATATTGAATAAATACGAGATTCCATATTTCAACCACCAGCGGATGCCCCCGATTGACTAACGTGGCGCCGTCGATGGCCTGCCGCTCGCTGGCGTCGCGCAGGTCGGCATGTATTTCGCTGCACGGGCCGCAGGGACCGACATCGCCCATCTCCCAAAAATTATCTTTCCGCGCGCCGCGCAGGATACGCTCGTCGGGCAAAAACTGCCGCCAGAACGCCAGCGCCTCCGTGTCGGCCTCCAGCCCTTCCGACGCATGGCCTTCAAAAAAGGTGACGTACAGCCGCTCGCGGTCGATTTTATACACCTCCGTGAGCAGCTCCCACGCCCACGCAATGGCTTCCTGTTTGAAATAATCGCCAAAACTCCAGTTGCCCATCATTTCAAACATCGTATGATGATAGGTATCATGCCCGACCTCCTCGAGGTCGTTGTGCTTGCCGCTTACGCGCAGGCATTTTTGCGTATCGGCTACGCGCGGATGGTCGGGCGGCGTATTACCCAGAAACCAGTCCTTAAACTGGTTCATGCCCGCATTGGTGAACATCAGCGTCGGGTCGTTTTTCACCACCATCGGCGCCGACGGAACAATGGCGTGCTGTTTGTTTGCAAAAAATTGAAGAAAGGTTTGACGGATTTCCTGAGATGACATCATATTTTTAAAGATTAAAATGAAAAGGGCAACACCCGCCGGGCGCCGGCCTTTTATAACTTGCAGGGGAAAATGTACGATATAACATGCGTTAAAGACTATGATAAATTTTGTGCAAAATTACAATTTTTTTCGTGTTATTAGAAAAAATCCTTATATTTGCACCTCAATAAAAAGAATTTTACCAATTTACATGGCTCGATCACATTATCGGTTTAATACGGAAACGCTTTTGTTTGAGGTAACTCACATTTCCCGCAGAACGAAATTCAAACGTTTTCTATGCGGCTTTTTCGTGAGCGTACTGTTGACGGTTGGCTATTACACGGTCTATATTCAGTATTTCGATACGCCGCATCTGCTGTCGATGCGCCGCAGCAATGCCGATTTATTGGTTAAATACGATTTGCTCAATAAACGCTTTGAAGAAACGAATGCCTTCCTCACCCATATACAGCGCCGCGACAATAACATGTACCGCGCTACTTTCGGCCTTGATATTATCCCCGCTTCGATACGCGACGCCGGCTTCGGCGGTATTGACCGCTACAGCCATCTCGAAGAATCGACTTACGCACCGGTTTTAATCCAAACCTCGAAACAGCTGGATATTCTTTTGAAGAAAGCGTACATTCAGTCCATTTCTTTTGATACGATTGCCAAGCTGGCTATCATGACCGAGCAGATGAGCTATTGCGTTCCGGCTATCCAGCCGGTGCCGACCAATCAAATGCGTATCACGGATGTGTTTCGTTTCCGGGCGGTGCATCCGGTGGCCGGTACGCCTCAGAACCACAATGGCATTGATATTGGCATTCCTGTTGGAACGCCCATATTCGCCACCGGCGACGGAGTGGTTCAAACCGCCAAATATTCGTTTTTTGGATATGGAAATTATATCATCATCAATCACGGGTTCGGCTATTCCACGACCTATGCGCATTTGAGTAAAATTATGGTAACCGAAGGTCAGCCGGTTAAGCGGGGCGAACAGGTAGCCCTGTCGGGCAATACGGGTAAAAGCACCGGCCCGCACCTGCACTATGAGGTACGTTATCGCGACAAACCTCAAAATCCGATGAATTATTTCAGCAGTGATATTGACATTGATGAATACGAACAAATCCTGGCCAATGCGCAGGGCAATAAAGAATTTGACTGATGCAATACCGGTATAAATACAGCCATGAGCTGCTCGATTTCGTTAAAGTCCGCCGGGGTATCTGGCATGGAATACGGCGCTTTGCGCTGTATTTCACAGGTAGCGTACTGCTCGCCATTGTCTATTATTTTGTGTTTTCCGCCTTCTTCTACACGCCCGAAGAACGCGGACTGCTGCGCGAAAATCAAATGCTCACACAGCAGTACGACGCGCTCGACCGGCGCTTCGACCAGCTCGAAACCGTATTGAACGACATCAGCCGGCGCGATAACCAGATTTATCGTACCATTTTTCAGGCCGACCCGCTGCCCTATACAGGCACGGGCATTGGCGGCGTCGATCGCTACGAAGAGCTGGAGCTGTTTAGCAATAAAGATTTGGTAATAACTACCGACCGGCGCCTGCGTAACCTCGCCCTCCGTGTGCAAAGGCAATCGGCTTCGCTCGACAGCATTACCGCCATGCTGCAACATACCGAAGCGGCATTCCTCAACCTGCCGGCCATACAGCCCATACAAAACAAAGACCTGTCGCGCACCGGCGCATCGGTCGGCCTGCGTATTCACCCCTTCTACAAAGTGCTGCGGGAACATACGGGCATTGATTTTATTTCGGCGATGGGCGTCGATGTCATGGCTACGGCCAACGGCACGGTCGCCACTGTCGAACGGTCGATGCGCGGGTACGGCAACAAAGTCGTTATCGACCACGACAACGGCTACACCACCGTGTACGCCCACCTCAATACCATTCTCGTAACAAAAGGACAGCGGGTAACGCGCGGACAGGTGATCGCTACGGTCGGGAACTCCGGCATGGCCATGGCCATGACCCCCCACCTGCATTACGAAGTACTGAAGGATGGCAAATTTCAAGACCCGCTGAACTTTTTTATCATCGACATCATGCCCGACGAGCGCGACCGGATGATACAGTTAGCAACCAACAGCGGGCAGTCGCTGGATTAGATGCGCTACGCGCGATGAAAAGATGAAAATGGATAAAATATATTCGGAGGTAAACTAAATGGCATACAAAGAACCAAACATCGAAAAACTGTACTACACCATTGGCGAAGTCGCCGAGATACTGGGCGAAGCGACCTCGCTGGTGCGTTTCTGGTCAAACAAAATGGACGACATTATCCGCCCGGCGAAAAACCGTAAGGGAAACCGGCTGTTTTTGCCGCACGATGTGGAAACACTGAAAATCCTGCACCGCCTTATCAAAGAACAGGGAATGACCCTCGACGGCGCACATAAACGAATCAGGGAAAACAAGCACGGCGAAAATCATACCCTCGAAATCATTGCATCGCTGAAAGCCATTAAACAGGAACTGCTCGAAGTAAAAGAACTGCTCTAATCCCTACCCTGCCCCATGAACCGACCGACCGCCGCCTGCATCGCCGCTGCCATAGAAGAACTGGCGCCCCTGCATTATCAGGAATCTTACGATAATGCCGGGTTTTGCGTAGGCAATCCGCACGCCGAAGTTACGGCGGCGCTTTTATGCGTCGATGTAACCGAAGCCGTGCTCCGCGAAGCCATCGACACCGGCGCGAACCTTATCATTTCACACCATCCCGTTATTTTTAAAGGATTGAAACACCTCACCGGGCAAACCCGCGCAGAACGGATAGTCGAGCAGGCCATCCGGCACAACCTTGTGCTTTACGCCGCCCATACGAATATCGACAGCGTGCGCGGCGGCGTAAGCGAAGCCATGTGCGAACGATTGAAGCTGCGCCATGCCCGCATCCTTTCGCCCCGCGACGCCGGCGCCGACACAGGCTTCGGCATGACGGGCGACTTGCCGCAACCGCTGCCGCCGGCCGATTTCCTGCAAACAGTAAAAAACACCTTCGGCACGCCGACCCTCCGCTATTCGCATCCGCCGGCGGGGCTTGTGGCGCGGGTGGCCGTATGCGGCGGCAGCGGGGCATTCCTGCTTCCGGCAGCAGCAGCCGACGGCGTGCAGGCATTCGTCAGCGCCGATTTTAAATACCACGACTTTTTCGATGCCGACAACCACCTGATGATTGTCGATGTCGGCCACTACGAAAGTGAACAGGAAGTCATGCATATTTTTTACCGCTGTCTTACGAAAAAAATGCCTACCTTTGCCGTCCGATTAACAAAAAATACTACAAACGCTATAAACTATTATTAAATATGGCAACAACAAAAACAACAAAGAAAACATCCGTAAAACAGGAAACGGACCCGGCAGCGGCTAAAACAGCCCCGCCTAAAAAAACAATCGGCGACAATGATTCGCCCGAAGCAAAATTGCGCATCCTCTTTCAAATGCAGCAAACCGATTCGCAAATCGACCAGCTGCGGCTATTGCGTGGCGAGCTGCCCCTCGAAGTACGCGACCTCGAAGATGAAATCCACGGGCTGAAAACCCGTATCTCGAACTTGCAGTCCGACGTCAAGGATACGGAGTCGAATATTACAAAGAAAAAATTAGATATCGAAACGGCCACGGCAGCAGTAAAACGGTACGGCGAACAGCAAAAAAACGTGAAAAATAACCGTGAATATGATTCGCTGTCAAAAGAAATCGAATACCAAAATCTGGAAATCGAATTGGCCAACAAGCGTATGAAAGAATATTCCGAACAGCTGAAAGAACGCAAAGCCCTGCTCGACGAAACCAAAAAACGCATGACCGAACGCAGCGAAGACCTCGATGTGAAGAAAAAGGAACTCGACGAAATTGTCTCCGAAACCGCTAAGGAAGAAAAAGAACTGGAAAAAAAATCGTCCGAACTGCAATCGCTGCTCGACGCACGCATGTTGACCGCCTACCTCAAAGTGCGCCAGAACGCCCGCAACGGGCTGGCGGTAGTAACCGTACAGCGTGATGCCTGCGGCGGATGCTTCAACAAAATCCCGCCCCAACGCCAACTTGACATCGCATTAAGCAAAAAAATCATCGTCTGCGAATACTGCGGCCGGATCCTCGTCGATAGTAGCTTCGGAGAAATCAATTAGGCATTACAGCAATCATCGGGGGTGCATTTCAAATTGTCGCACTCTTGCATTCCGTTCCAGCCTGCATTTCATAGGGATTCGGCTGGCGTTTGGGCGTGGTGTAATATTTATCCCTCACAAGAGGCTCCACAAATTCTAATATCCAATAATCATGAATAAAATTGCTTGTATTACCGGCGCGACGTCGGGCATTGGCGAGGCCGTAGCCTTGCGGCTGGCTGCCGATCATTTTGATATTATTATTACCGGTCGCCGCCACGACCGCCTGAACGCGCTGGCCGGGCGCCTGTCGGGCGACTGCGGCGTGGCTGCCCTGCCGCTGTGCTTCGATGTGCGCGAAAGGCAGCAGGTCGAGGAGCACATCGGTTGCCTGCCCGAACGCTGGCAGAATATCGACGTGCTGGTGAACAATGCCGGCCTCGCCGTCGGCCTCAACCCCCTGCACGACGGCCTGACCGGCGACTGGGAACGGATGATCGACACCAATATCAACGGGCTGCTTTATGTTACGCGCACCGTGGCGCCGCACATGATAGCCCGTCGGACAGGACACATTATTAATATCGGGTCGATAGCCGGCCGCGAAGTATATGCAAACGGCAATGTCTATTGTGCAACGAAGTACGCCGTCGATGCCCTCACAAAAGGCCTGCGGATGGAGCTTTTGCCGTATGGCATCCGCGTCTCGCAGGTAGCGCCGGGGGCGGTAGAGACGGAGTTTTCGACGGTGCGCTTCAAGGGCGACCACTCCCGCGCCGACAATGTGTACAAAGGCTTTGAACCGCTGCACGCCGCCGACGTGGCCGATGTTGTCGGCTACATCGTCGGCTGTCCGCCGCACGTCAACGTAGCCGATGTGCTGGTGCTTCCCGCTGCCCAAGCCTCGGCATCGCTGTTCAGGAATTAGGAATTACGAATTGCCTGCGGGGACTGTAATTCCTGATTTTACGGCTCTCAGCATATGCCGTTTTCCTCCGGCGCCGGACAGTCGCCAGAGGTTAAAGCCGGCCTGTCGAAGGGCGATTTTGACTGCTCCTTTGGAAGAGTAAGTTACCAGCGTGCCGCCGGGGCAGAGGCACTCGTAAAGTTTGCGGAATACGGCCTCTGTCCACAGGTCGGGCTGGACGTCGGGAGCGAAGGCATCGAAGTAGATAAGGTCAAACAGCATCTCCGGTTCATACGCAAGAAGGTCGGCAAGGCGTTTGTGGAGCGTGAAATACGGCGACAGACACACCTGTTGATCCCATGCCGTGCTGTGCAGGCGCATAAACAGGCGCTTGTCGGGCAGTCCCGAAGCCGTAGCGTAATTCAATTCTGCAACCACCTCCATCGGTAGCGGATATTTCTCCAGCGCTTCGTAATAGACTTCGACTCCGGCGTGTTCTGCCTCAAGCAGGGTGAGCAGCGCATTCAACCCTGTTCCGAACCCCACCTCCAGTATCTTCAACGAATCGTGAAGCATGTTTTTGCAGATATAGCGAAACCCCGACCCGATATATACATGCCGCGATTCCTGCACCGCTCCCCTCACCGAATGATAATGCTCGTTCAATGACGGCACATAAAGCGTGTGCGAGCCGTCGGAGGTAATAATCAGTCGGAAGTCGGCTGTTGCTGTTGGTTGTTGGCAATTCATGATACAAAGGTAATTATTTTGTCGAATTGCTGAATCCTTATCCTCCGGCAATTATTTTTATTTATGGATATTGGCATTATTTTTTCTACCTTTGTCTTCTAAAATTATAACTCAACGACTCAACAACTCAACGAAATTATGAAACGCATAGCTATATGGTTCTTCTTTACCGCGGCGGCAATAGGCGCCTGCGCGCAGACCGTCGAACAGGTAAAAAACAATAAACAGTACTACTGGGGCGAAGGCGTCGGCAAAACCACCGCGCAGGCCGACAAAGAAGCCATGGCGATGCTTATCGGAAGCATTTCGACAACCGTGGAAAGCAGGTTCAGTGTGCAAAGCAGCGAGGAAATGCGCGACGGGCGGGCGCAACACAACCAATATGTCCACTCCCTGGTGCAAACCTATTCGAGCGCCGCTGTCAAAAATACCGAAATCCTAAGCTGGGGAGAGGAACCGGATGTGCACGTATTTCGATTTGTCAAACGAACGGAAGTCTATAAAATTTTTGCCGACCGCGAAAACAAAATCAAAGAATTTGTCGCGATAGCCTCCCGCGCCGATGCCCAGTGGCAGGTGGCCGATGCTCTCCGTTACTACTATTGGGCTTTGCTGCTGCTGCAAAGCCACCCCGATGCCACCGAAATGACTGCCGACCTCAACGGGGCTTCCCGCAAGTTGGACGTATATATTCCCGAACGCATAAATGCGCTGCTCGATAACCTTTCGGTAACCGTTACCGGCAAACAGATCGACGGAAACCTCACGCATTATCTGCTCGAAATCCGCTATCGCGACCACCCGGCCGTCAATTGCGACTATGCCTTCTTCGACGGGCGAAACTGGTCGGAAACAATTGCCGCAAAAGACGGTAAAGGAATCGCCGAAATGACCGGAGACAACAGCCTCCACAAAAACCTCCGCATCAAAATAGAGTACGCTTTTGAAAACGAATGGCGAATCGACAAGGAAATCGACGACGTCCTCAGGAAAATCGAACCCGTCATCTTTAAGAAAAGTTATATGGATGTCGCTTTAGAGCCTTCTGCGCCTTCGCCTTCTTTAATGCCTTCTCCGGCCTTAGAGTCTTTACAGGAATTAAAGCCCTTACCCCGGCAGGAACTCGACAATACGCCCTATATCTCCATGCTCATGCGCGTCGAAAACGCCATCCGCTCGCGCCGGTACGATTCCGTGCGCGATTGCTTTACCGATGAGGGATATGAAATCTTTATCCGGCTCGTGCAATACGGAAAAGCCCTGATCATCGCTCAGCCTGACTACCAATTCGTCGCATTCGAGGACGGCATCATGGCGCGATCCCTCCCAATGCGTTTCAGTTTTAGCAACAACCGAAAACAATTTGTCGAAAACGTGGTATTTCACATCGCGAAGGACAGCGGTAAAATCCGATCCCTTTCTTTTGCCCTTTCCGACAACGTCTGCAACGAAATAGCGCAGCACGATCAGTGGGGAACCTACTCCCGCATCGCAATCATCCACTTTATCGAAACCTACAAAACCGCCTACGCTTTGAAAAGACTTGATTTTATCGAGTCAATATTCTCCGAAAACGCCCTCATCATCGTCGGTAAGGTAGTCAAAAACTATACCGGCCCCGACCAGCCCTTTATTCCCAACTCTGTCCGCCTCACGCAATACAAAAAGGAACAGTATATCCGGCAGCTCGCAACCGTATTCCGAAGCAACGAGTACGTCAATCTCCATTTCACCGACATCAGCGTCAAGCAGGCCGGTGCCGGCGGCGAAATATATGGAATCCAGCTCAAGCAGGATTATTTTTCCACCTCGTACGGCGACACCGGCTACCTGTTCCTCATGGTCGATTTGAACAAAACCGACGAACCCCTCATTCACATCCGAACCTGGCAGCCCGAAAAAGACCCTGACTTCGGACTATACGACATTTCTTATTTTTAATATCAACGAATTATGAAACAGCTTTCACCTGCCTCTTTCAACCATTTGCATCCGCTCCCGGTCATTTCTCCCATCTTCTCCAACGGTCATCCTCTTTCCTCTTTTTCTTCCATTTTTAGCTATTTTCTTCTTTTCCTTTTTTTAATCCTTTCCATCCCCGCCGCGGCGCAGGAGCTTGCCGTCGAGCGCTTTTATCTTGACGAGGCCGACCAGGCTGCAAGGATCACGCACAAGCGAATTGATAGAAACAACAAAACCTGTGCGATACTCAAAATCGAAACCCCGCTCGCGCTCGCCGACTTTACCTTCGATGCCGGCATGACCGGCATCGAGCACTCGCAACAGGAGAAAGGGGAAATATGGGTTTTCCTCTCGCCCGGCGCACGACGCCTCACGCTCACCCATACTTATCTCGGAACCGTGCGAAACTACGAGTTCGGCGAGCCTCTCCGCGAAGCAACCGTATATATTATGAAACTCACCGCCGCAACTATCCGTACAACCATCGACGATCGCCCGATGTTCCAGTATCTCGTTGCCAATTGCGCCATCGATGGCGCGACTATTAAGATTGATACCGCCGCGCCCGAACCGTTTGACGGCGGGCGTTTTCAAAAACTCCTCCCCTACGGAAAACATACCTACACCATCGAAGCGCCTCTTTACCACTCCAGCACAGGTATGATAGAAATCACCGCCGAAAAGCCCGAACCCTTGAATGCAATCCTCCGACCCGCCTTTGGTAAGCTAATCATCCACACACTGCCCGAACAGGGCGCCGAAATTTTTATCAACAGCGAACGGCGTGGACTATCTCCCTTAACAATCGAGCGGATACCCGGCGGTGAACACACCGTCCGCGCCGTAAAAAACCTCTTCATGCCCGCAGCTCAAAAAATAACCGTCCGTGATGGCGCCGATACAACCGTCCAAATCACGTTGCCGTCAAACTTTGCCACCGTCACCCTCATCGCCGACGGCGACATCTACCTCAATGACGAACGCAAGGCCGCCAATACCTGGAACACCCGCCTCACCCCCGGCCTCTACAGGGTTGAAGTCCGAAAGCCCTCGCACCGTTCCTCCTTCACCACCATCGAAGCCCGCAATGGCGACACGTTTACCCGAACCCTCGACCCGCCTGTCCCCATATACGGCATCATTGACATCCGGTCCAATGTCGATGCCACCGTCCTCATTGATGATAGCCAATGGCCGAGCCAAACGCCCGTCGTGATTGACAAAATTCTCACCGGAACCCGAAAAATAACCCTCCAGGCCGAAGGATATATCACCTGGAGCCAGACCGTAACGATAGAAGAAAATCAAATGACCTCCGTCAACGCCACGCTCCTCGAGAAACCCTCGCTCGCAACCCTCCGTATCGACGCCAATGTCGGCAGTGCCGCCGTAAGTATCAACGGAACCAATGCCGGAAACACGCCCCTCACTAAAACCGGCCTCCCGCTCGGTAAAACAACCGTCGAGTTTAGCAGTTCAGGTTACAAAAACCTCAAACAGACCGTCATCCTCAAGGCCGGAGACAACGAAATCTACGGAAATATGGAACCGAAACGCTATTCCTACAGCGATCGTGGTAAGATTTTGGCGGAGTACATTTTCTCCTTCAAGGCGCCCTACGGGGCTTCCGTCGGATACTGTAAACAATGGGGTTTTTATCTGCGATATAAGGGCGATGCCCTCTTTTCTCTTGTTGCGAAGAGTGAGTCCAATAACAACAGTATTTTGACCGATAACGATGATGATGCAATAAATACCTCCGATTATGATATGGATACCAAAAAATACCGTTATGAGTCCCTTTCTGCCGGCGTAATCTATAATCTCGGCGGCAGTCTTTACCTGCATGGCGGGCTGGGTTACGGGGAGTGCGGAACGGTTCATAAGTCATTAACAAACAGTGCCGAATACTATTCTCCAGACCTCCAGCGCGGCCTTGAAATTGAAGCCGGCTTAAGCTATCTTTATTCTATTTTCTACCTTTCTTTCGGCTACCATTCCATTCTTACAGAGGACGAAACCGATGCTTCCGGCGGTCTCTTCCTCGGTGTCGGTCTCGCCTTTTAAAATAAAAATAGCCCGCACATCCCCAAACAGCACCTCCCAATGAGCCGCAAAGTCAAACGTTATTTATTGTTGATTATCCTCTTCATCTCCCTGCTTTGTATCGGATACATCGCCGAAGGCATAATCCGCATATACACCACCTTTTATTCCAAAAACGTCTCTGCCGATGCCATCCTCCTCATCCCTTCCGGCGCCACCTTCGACAATGTTATCGACAGTCTCCGCGAAGCTCGCATCATGCACAGCGAAAATACCTTCCTGCGCGCCGCTGCCGACGAAAACTACCCCCGAAAAGTGCGGCCGGGGCGGTATAAAATCACCGCCGGAATGACCAATAAGCAGCTCATCCGAAAACTTAAAACCGCTGACCAGGAACCTGTAAACATCACCATCGCAGGGCATATCCGCAACAGCGAAAAACTCGCCGCCATTCTCGCCCGAACCATCGAGGCCGACTCCGCATCCATCTTCAACGCCCTCGCCGACACACAGCTCCTTGCCTCTCTCGGCTATGCCCCCGAAACGGTCGCCCTCATCGTGATACCGAACACATATCAGGTCTATTGGACGGTCTCGCCCGAGCTTCTTCTCCAACGGCTTCATAAAGAAATGAAAACGTTCTGGAATGATACCCGCACCGCCCGCGCCGATGCCATCGGACTGACGCCAAATGACGTCGCAATCCTCGCTTCCATCGTCAATGAAGAAACAAATATGACCGATGAAATGCCCCGTATCGCAGGTGTTTACATCAATCGTCTCCACAGCGGGATGCCTCTCCAGGCAGACCCCACGCTTAAGTACGCCGCCGGCGATTTTACCATCAAGCGCATACTCGACCGCCACAAAAACATCGACTCGCCCTACAACACCTACAAGCATACCGGATTACCACCCGGCCCCGTCTGCATACCCTCCATCGCCGCCATCGATGCCGTCCTGCAATACGAGAAGCACGACTATTTCTATTTCTGTGCCAACGACGATTTTAGCGGCTATCACGTCTTTGCTCGCACCCTCGCCCAGCACAACAGCAATGCCGTGCGTTATCGCCGTGCACTCGACCGGCTGCATCTCTTCCGTTAACCTTCAGTTCAGAACTAAGCGTTAAGAACTAAGCGTTTCATCCCGCCTCCCGCCTCCTCTCCCCAAAAATTCCCCTCCATTCCCCTCCTCCGGAGGGGTGCCCGCAGGGCGGGGTGGTTCCTCCCCCGCCTTTCCCCTCCTCTCCCCCTCCATTCCCCTCCCCCGGAGGGGTGCCCGCAGGGCGGGGTGGTTCTCCCCCCTCTCTCCCCCCAAAGTCTCTCCGTCTAAAGTCTCTCTGTCTAAAGTCTCTCCGTCTAAAGTCTCCCCAAAAAGTCTCTCCGTCTAAAGTCTCCCCCAAAAGTCTCTCCGTCTAAAGTCTCAAAGTCTAAAGTCTAAAAAAAAACTCCATTTTTTTTCATACCTTTGCAAAAAACAATCGAACCCGTCATGCAACACCAGCTCTTACAGTCCGCTGCCCATTTTTCTGAACACGAGCGCGCACTCATTCTCCGCGCCTGCAACGACGCCGCCACGGCCATGGCCGGAAAGTTCCGCCACAACGGCGATCCCATGTTGTATCACGCCCTCGCTGTCGCGAAAATCGCCGTCGAGGATATCGGACTGATGGCCGCTCCCGTCATTGCCATTCTTTTGCACGAAACAATGCGCCATGAAGAGAAGGAATACGCCGGAAAAACGCCGAAGGAATGCGAAGCCATGCAGAAAAAGCGCGAAATCGACATCCGTAAAGTATATGGTGATGAAATAACCGCCATCGTTGACGGACTAAACCGCATCGCCGCCATCGACATCAAGCAAACAAGCCTCCAGGCCGAAAACTTTCGTAAACTGATACTTTCTTTTTCCACAGACCCCCGCGTCGTCATCATCAAACTCCTCGATCGTCTCGAAGTAATGCGCCGACTTGACGCCTTCCCCAAAGCAAAACAGCAGCAGAAAGCCACCGAAACCCTCCTCCTCTACGCGCCTCTCGCTCATCAGCTTGGTCTTTATAACGTCAAATCCGAAATGGAGGACTTATCCCTCAAATTTACCGAACCCGAAGCCTGGAGACACATCACAAACAAGCTAAAAACTACCGCCGCCGAGCGTGAAAAGTTCTTGCAGCATATTATCCGGCCGATTGAAGCCGCTTTAAAGAATGATGGATTTGCTTTTGACATCAAAAGCCGCACAAAATCCATCTATTCCATTTGGAAAAAGATGCAAAACCAGAAAATTGACTTTGAAAAAGTCTATGATATTTTCGCCATCCGCATAATTATTGACACGCCCCCCGTTCGTGACGCCGAAGACGCCGCCTGTTGGAAAGCCTACTCCATTGTCGAGAAATGTTACGAAACCGACATCAGCCGGCTTCGTGATTGGATCAGTCAGCCCAAAAGCAGTGGTTACCGATCCCTGCACACCACCGTCAAAACCCCCGATGGGCACCCCCTCGAAGTCCAAATCCGCACCACCGCCATGGACGAGGCCGCCGAGCGCGGCGTCGCTGCACACTGGAAATACAAGGGTATTCATCATTTAGGAAGTATGCAGGCATGGCTCGACCAGGTTCGTCAGTTGCTCGAAGCGCCCAACGACACCCACAACCGTTTACCCGAACCAATCGCGCTCAATGAGATAATTGTCATCACGCCTGCCGGCGATTTACGGCGGCTTCCCGCCGGAGCATCCGTCCTTGACTTTGCATTCGACCTCCATACCAACATTGGCCTCCATACCGTTGGCGCAAAAATTAACGGTCGCATGGCAGCCATCAAAGAAACCCTCCACACCGGCGATACCGTGGAGATAACCACCGCAAAAAACCGCCTGCCCGCAGCCGATTGGCTAAATTACGTCATCACTTCCAAAGCAAGGTCGAAAATTAAGCAGCGGCTTCGCGAAGAAGAGGCAAGGCGCGCGCGTGAAGGTAGAGAACTCCTTGAAAGACGCCTCAAAAACTGGAAAATTACCCTCCCCGACGAAGCATTAAATCGCCTCCTCAAGCATTATAAGCTGAAAAACATTACCGATCTCTACGCCGGCTTGGCAAATGAACAGATTGACATTGCACAAATTAAGGAAATCATCACCGCCGACAGCCCGCTCGCGGCCGCTAATGCCCCGCTCGCCGCGTCCGGCAGCAAGCTCCCGCTTTCTCCCGCCCCTGCCGACGCTCCTGCCGACAACGACTATATAATTATTGATGAAAAACTGCGAAGTACTGACTATAAACTGGCAAAATGCTGCAATCCCATCTATGGCGACGACGTCTTCGGCTTTGTCTCCGTTGCCGAAGGGATTAAAATTCACCGGCATTCATGTCCCAACGCCGCGCGCCTGCTCGAAAAGTACCCCTACCGGATACTACAGGCACGGTGGCGTGCAGCTACCCTCGCGTCCAACTTTCCTGTTAAGCTCCGCATCGCCGGTGAGACCGAAACCGGTTTAATTGCCACCATCACCGAAACAATAACCAAGCTGCACTGCTCGCTCCGCTCGATAAACCTTACCGATAACAACAATGGTTCCTTCACCGGCTACTTGCAGGTCATGGTCAAGGACAACAAGCATCTTGACATGCTCATGCACCATCTCCGAAACCTCCGTGGCCTCGAAAAAATCAGCCGCCTCAACTAAATTCCGCATTCCGCATTCCGAATTACGGCTTACGCCGGATAAATTACGAATTACGAATTACGAATTACGAAAGAACACAGACAATAGACAATAGATAATAGAACATAGACGGCTTCCGCCGGATGAATTACGTCTTACGGCTTACGTCTTACGTCTTGCGTCTTACGTCTTACGTCTTACGTTTTACGTTTTATAAGAAAAAAATTACTACTTTTGGAAAAAATTTCACCCATTTTAAAAAAAAATCTTACGACCCATGAAAGAAAAATCAATACCTCTAATTCCCTCATTTTAAATTCGTGCCTCTCAATTCGCTGTTCTCAATTCGTGCCTCTTAATTCGCATGTTCTTAATTCGTGCCTCTCAATTCGCATGTAACAAACGGCTTCCGCCAACTAAATTCCGCATTAAAACTCCCCTCCTTTTCCCCTCCATTCCCCTCCTTCGGAGGGGTGCCCGCAGGGCGGGGTGGTTCCTCCCCCTCCTCTCCCCAAAACTCCCCCTCCTTTTCCCCTCCTTCGGAGGGGTGCCCGCAGGGCGGGGTGGTTCCTTCCTTTCTCTCCTCTATTCTTTGCTTCCTCCCCCTCTACTCTTTGCCCCATCTGTCCCAAAAGTCCCCAAAGTCCCAAAAGTCCCCTAAAAATCCCTGTTCCTCTTCGCTCATTCTCTCCTCTCGCCGGCGCTATCTCGCCTGTTCACAGCGCGGAGGAAGAAGTTTTCATCGTGCACCTGCCTCATCTCTTCGTGCACCTGCCTCATCTCTTCGTGCACCTGCCTCATCTCATCGTGCACTCGCAAAATCTCTTCGTGCACCTGCCTCATCTCTTCGTGCACCTGCCTCATCTCATCGTGCACCTGCCTCATCTCATCGTGCACCTGCCTCATCTCATCGTGCACCTGCCTCATCTCATCGCGCCCCCCCCAAATCTCTCCGCGCACTTCCAAAATTTTAGAAAAAACTTCCAAAATTTTAGAAAAAACTTCCAAAATTTTAGAAAAAACTTCCAAAATTTTAGAAAGAATTTCCAAAATTTTAGAAAAAACTTCCAAAATTTTAGAACGAATTTCCAAAATTTTAGAAAAAACTTCCAAAATTTTAGAAAAAACTTCCAAAATTTTAGAAAGAACTTAAAAAATCTAAGAACGCATTTCAAAAATTTTAGAAAAAACTTAAAAAATCTTAGAAAAAACTTCTAAAATTTTAGAAAAAACTTAAAAAATTTTAGAACGCACTTAAAAAATATAAGAAAAAACTCCCCTCTTCTCGCCGTGCACACGAGAATTATCATCATGCACTCCGCACATAATGCCTTAAACTTAAGAAATTTTACGTAGATCTCCCCTTTTCGCGCCCCAATCTCAAACGCTGTCCCCCAGTACCTTAATTTTTAGCGCCTGCGCATGGCCATTACGCTCACCCACGATACAAGCCCGAACAAAATCATTATTAATGATTGTGTCTCATGCGAAATGGTGGCGAATACCACACCATTTTCCACCCCGTAAATCAAAAGTGCGCTCTTTATCAGAAAATGATACGCCCCAATCCCCGCATTTACCGGAGCAACCCAGCCAAGCCCCCCCACAACCATTAAAAACAGCGCATCGCTCGCCCCAAGATGCACCGTGTCCGGCATCGCTAACATCACGGTGTAGGCCTGCAAAAAATAAATCACCCACAATCCCACCGTGTACGTTAAAAATAATACCCTGCGCTCCAGTCGAAACCCCGCTTTCAGCCCATCGAGCAGCCCGAACCACAGTTTTTTCACCTTCATCCCAAGCGATAACGCCGCAATCTTCTTACCAAACACCAACAACCCAACCGCTATCGCCAAAAACGCCGCCGTTCCCGCCAATATATATAAAAGAGCGCCCCCGCTCGCCGCCGTTCCCGCCGCCGACGCCGATTCTGCGGCCTGCAACTCGCCCCAAAACGCCACAAACGTATCAAATTGTAAAAAGATCACGCTAATTGAGATCAACAACAGGCAAATAAAGTCGAATGCCCGCTCCATCACCACCGTGCCCAGCAACGATTCAAACGGAATCTTCTCCGTCCGCTGCAAAACCCCGCATCGAACCACCTCGCCCATGCGAGGCATCGCAAAATTCGCTAAATAAGTCATCATCACCGCATCATATGTGTGCTTGAACGACGGATTATATCCCAATGGATGAATAATAAACTGCCAGCGCCGCGCACGTATCAAAAAAGCCGCATAACCTGCCGCCATCGACGCGCCAATCCACCACCCGTTCGCTTCTTTTATGCCCGACAACAGCTCTTTCCACGAAACGCCCTTAAACGAAAAGTACAGCAACACCCCTGTCAACGACAGGAACACCAAATATTTTCCAACTTTTTTCATAAATATGTACTGTTTTTATTTTAATAATTAAAAAATCCCTGTCGGGAATGAAAAATACTCAACCCAACCTCTAACCGACTATCATTTATAGTGAATGATTATTCTCCACATTTCCTTAAAACTGACTTTTTTTCCGTACATCAGTATGCCTGTGCGATAAATCTTTCCGGCTAACCACGCAACCCCCAAAAATGTAACCAGCAACAGCGAAAGCGACAGCGCAATCTCCCAAAATGGTACCCCAAAGGGGATACGTGCCATCATCACCATCGGTGATGTGAACGGAATCATCGAACACCAGAACGATAACGAGCTGTCCGGGTACTGAAACGTATGAAGCATGATAAATATCCCGATCATTAACGGAATCGTCACCGGAAGCATCAGCTGTTGCGTATCCGCTTCGCTCTCAACCGCCGAACCTATCGCCGCATACAGCGCCGCATACAGCAAATACCCGAAAAGAAAATATAAAATAAAGGCGCCTATTATCGACACAAAGTCAATACTCTCCACAATCGACCGAATATCCGGCAGCAACCCCGTCGCCATCGCCCCGGCCTCGCCCGTCGCCGCCCCCAGCGACGAAGTATCCGCCGAACTCAGCAACGTGCCCATCGCCACCGCATAAATACCTGCCGTCAACGCCACCCATATCACAAATTGCAGCAGTCCTACCGAAGCAACCCCCAGAATTTTCCCAATCATCAGCTCAAATGGCTTAAGCGACGACACTATTACTTCCACAATCCGGCTCGTCTTTTCCTCAATCACCCCTCTTATCACCATGCCCCCGAACAGTACGATAAATATGTAAATCAAAAAACTGAAAAGGTATGAAATTCCCATATAAACAAACGTATAACTCGCCTTCTCCTGCCCGTCTTCTCCCCAAAGGTACGTCTTAACATGCAAGCTCGTCTGTATCGACGCCAGCATCTCCTCAAGTCCTTCTATGTTGTATGCCTTCATCTTCGAGCGCTCGACGGCTTTCCCCATGCTCGCCTCAATGCGCTGCTGCACGTCCATATTTGTTTGCTTAAACGAATAAATCTCTATCGAAGGAGTTCCATTATCTCCCAAAACCCCCACATCTACCACCGCGTACCAGCCCGATTCTCCGAACAGCTCCCTCAATGAGTCCGGCGACGCACCGTCTGCGAACACAAACGTTAAATCTTCGCTGTCCACCAGCGCTTCACGCGCCAAACCCGACCGGTCTGTTACCACAATCGTCTTCTTTTCCGTATCTTTCAAATACGATTGCACCAAAAACGGCACTACCATCAGCCCTGCCATCAGCAACGGCACCAAAATCGTTGTAATAATAAACGATTTCTTCTTCACTCGCGTAGAAAACTCGCGTTCAATGACCAAAAACACTTTTTTCATTTTCATTATCTAAAATTGTCCGCAAAGATACAAATTAATAATTATGAATGATAAAATATGAATGATGAATGACTCCGCACCTTTCACCCGGCACCCTGCTCCTTCTGCAGGCAATGTGTAATTGCCAATCTCGAATTTAGAATTTAATTGCTATCTTTGTATAAAATTTGTAAAAACGAACAAATCTTTTATGATACCCCAGCAATTATTGATGCCCGCCAGTATTGTTATCGTCGGAGGCTCTGACGACATCCGCAAGCCCGGCGGAAAAATTATAAAAAACCTCATCGATCACGGATTCAACGGCCGTCTGCACATCGTAAACCCCAAAGCTGACAGCATACAGGGCATCCCTGCCTGCCGCACCGTTAACGATCTGCCCCCGGTCGATCTTGCTATCCTCGCTATCCCTGCAATAGCTTGCCCTGCCGCCGTCGATATCCTCGCAAAACAGAAACAAACCAAAGCGTTTATCGTCCTTTCTGCCGGGTTCCACGAAGAAGGCCCCGCAGGAGCTGCCCTTGAAGCAAAACTCGTCGAAACCGTCAACGATGCCGGAGCCTGTCTCATCGGCCCCAATTGCATTGGCGTCCTGACCACGCATTATGCCGGCATATTCACCACTCCTGTCCCCGTCCTCGACCCCTGTAGCATCGATTTCATCACCGGTTCCGGAGCCACCGCCGTATTTATCATCGATGCCGCCATTCAATACGGCTTGCGGTTCGCCGGCATCTACTCTGTCGGAAACTCTGCCCAAACAGGCGTTGAAGATATTCTCGAGCACCTCGACATCACCTACCGGCACGGCCAAAGCGCTCCCGTGAAGATGCTTTATATTGAACATATTGGCAATCCTCAAAAACTGCTCAAACACGCTGACTCCCTCATCCGCAAAGGTGCTCGCATTGCCGCCATTAAAGCCGGCAGCAGCGAAGCCGGCAGTCGCGCTGCATCCTCTCATACCGGCGCAATCGCTACCCCCGACACCGCCGTCGATGCTCTTTTCCGAAAAGCCGGCATCGTCCGGTGCCACAGCCGGAGCGAACTCATTGCCGTCGCCGCGGTGCTCATGCATCCCTTGCCAAAAGGCCGCAATATCGCCATCGTTACCCATGCCGGAGGCCCCGCTGTTATGCTCACCGACACTCTTGCACACAACAACATCAATGTTCCTCCCATCACCGGCCCGAAGGCCTGCGAACTCCTTGCAAAACTCCACCCCGGGTCGTCCGTTGCCAATCCCATCGACTTTCTTGCCACCGGAACCGCCGCCCAGCTCAACCACATCCTCGATGCTTGCCGAAATGACTTTGAAAGCATCGACGCCACCGTCGTCATCTTTGGAAACCCCGGCCTCGTCCGCGTATTCGACGTCTATGACATCATCCATCACCACGCCCTGCACGACCCCAAACCAATTTATGCCGTTATGCCCACCGTCGTTAATTCGCGTGACGAAATAGACGACTTTGTCTCCAAAGGAAATATCACCTTCCCCGACGAAGTTCTGCTCGGCAACGCCCTCGCAAAGGTCATACACACTAAAAACTTTCCGTCCGATCCTCCCGAATCCCAGCCACACATCGACATCGTCACCGTGCGCGCCCTTATCGACTGCGCCGCCACCGGATACCTCCCCCCCGAACAGGTACAAATCCTCCTCGACGCCGCAGGCATCCCCCGTGTCCCCGAATCCCTCGCCGCCACTCCTGACGATGCCACCAATGCCGCCGCACAATTAGGCTTCCCCTTAGTCATGAAAGTCGTTGGCCCTGTTCACAAGACCGATGTCGGCGGCGTCGCCCTCAACATCACCGACCTCCCCGCCGTCAACCGTGAGTTCAACCGTATGATCCGCATCCCCGGCGCCACCGCCGTTCTCCTGCAGCCCATGCTCGGCGGCCAGCAGCTATTCATCGGCGCAAAGCGCGAAGGCCTCTTTGGACACACGCTCCTCTGCGGCCTTGGTGGCATCTTTATCGAAGCCCTTAACGACGTAAGCGCCGGCCTCGCCCCTCTCTCCCTCGACGAAGCCAACGACATGATTCTCCGCTTGCGCGGATACAAAATACTGAACGGCCTGCGCGGACAAAAACCCGTCAATATCCCCCTCTTTGCCCGCATCATCACCCGCGTCGCCGCCCTGTGCATGGCCGCTCCCGAAATAACCGAACTCGATTTGAACCCCCTCCTCGCCGATGCCGGCAAAATCGTCGCCGTAGATGCCCGAATCCGTATAGAAAATTAAAAACGGATGATGGATAATTAAGTTCACATAGCAATAACGCCCCTGCGAAACGAAGAAAAAATCGAACCATACGCGAAAATCAGCTTATCGTAGAAAAAAGTGGAAAAAACATGCATGGTTTCCTTTTTTTCTATTGTGTGTATTTCATTTTTCTGCGTATTTTTTTCCGGCACGTTTTATTTTGTCTGAACTTTTATTTTTTTGATTTTTGTAATGTGTGTGATTTTATAATTCCTAATTGTCTCTGTGTTTCTCTATGTAAGAAAAATCAAATTACACAAAGAACCTCATAGGCTGCACAAAGATACTCACAGATAGTACAGGATGCCTGCGAGAGCGCCCCTGCATTCTGCCCTCTCGTCGTGTGAAGCGCATTTATCTATTCATCTTTTTTTCATAACTGAAAAAAAAATTGTACTTTTGCGGGCCATTTTACTAAATAGAATAAGCAAATAAAAAATGAGTATCAAGGTCGAGAAAACACCATGTTTGATTATCGGAGGCGGGCCGGCCGGTTATACGGCGGCCATTTACTTGTCGCGGGCAAATCTGAAGCCGGTGCTGTATGAAGGCTCGGCACCGGGTGGACAGCTAACCACGACCACCGATGTCGAAAACTTTCCGGGATACCCCAACGGGGTATCGGGGCAGGCGATGATGGCCGACATCAAGGCACAGGCCGAACGCTTTGGCGCCGACATCCGTTTCGGCATGGCGACCCGCGCCGATCTGTCGCAGCGGCCTTTTAAAATCACGATTGACGATGCACATCAAATAGAAGCCGACGCGCTGATTATCGCAACCGGCGCTACAGCCCGCTATTTGGGACTGGAGTCGGAACAGCGCTTCCGGGGTCAGGGCGTTTCAGCCTGCGCTACCTGCGACGGGTTCTTCTACCGCAACCGCGACGTGGCGGTAGTTGGCGGCGGCGACACGGCATGCGAAGAGGCGGTTTACCTGGCTGGTATTTGCCGGAAGGTGTATATGATTGTCCGCCGCAATGTGCTACGCGCCTCGAAAACCATGCAGGCACGGGTGATGTGTAATCCGAAAATCGAAATCCTGTGGGAACACCAGCCTGCCGAAGTATTGGGTGACGAGAGCGGCGTAACCGGCCTGCGGCTGGCCGGCAAAAACGGCGGCGAACGGACGATCGACATTCACGGACTGTTCCTCGCTATCGGGCATCATCCCAATTCGGAGCTGTTCAAACACGCGGTCGAAACCGACGACCAAGGCTACATCGTAACCCGTGGGAAAAGTTCGCACACCAATGTGCCGGGCGTGTTTGCCGCCGGCGATGTGCAGGATACGTCGTACAAACAGGCCATCACGGCGGCGGCATCGGGCTGCATGGCGGCCATCGACGCCGAACGTTTTTTGAATGCGCTCAACTAACAAATACGCTACATATACATTTTAACGCAAGAAGATATGATTTTACGGAACAGTTTCAGGATTTTACGGGTTGCAGGCAGTTACGCGGCAGTGTGCGCGATGCTGCTGGCCGTCGCGTGTACCACGCAATACGACAAGGTGCTTAAAAGTACCGATTATGCGTTGAAATACCGGACGGCCGGGCAGTACTACGAAGCCGGTAAATACCAGAAGGCATCGGCGCTCTACGAGCAGGCGGCGATGTACTATCGCGGGCTTCCGCAGGACGACAGCCTGAATTTTTTCCTCGCAAAAAGCTATTTTAAATACGGCGATATTTACTCATCCGAATATTATTTTTCGCAGTTCTGTACGGCCTTTCCCCGCAGTCCGTTTATCGAAGAGGCGTATTACCTGCAAATCGTTTCGCTTTACGAGCAAACTTACCGCTATGAATTAGACCAGGCGCCGAGCTATAAAACACTTACGGCGGTTGACGAATTTCTTTACGCCTACCCGAAGAGCGAATACGCCGCCCGATGCAAAGAAATGAAAGAGGAACTGCTGCAACGGATTGACGAAAAACAATACGAATCAGCTAAATTATACTACCTCACGGAAGACTACAAAGCCGCCACCGCCGCCTTGCGCACCTCGATGCGCGACTACCCGGACAGCCGCTTCCGCGAAGAAATTTTGTACCTGATGGTCGCGTCGGCCTATAAGTACGCCGAACAAAGCTATCAGCACCTGCAAAAAGACCGCTACCAGGCGGTTATCGACGAATATTATAACTTTGTCAGCGAATTTCCCGATTCGAAACACCGGAAGGAAGTCGAACGGATGTTTGAAAATGCCTCGCGGCAAGTACGCAAAGGGCAAGCGAAAGATACGCCGACAGAAATAAACACCAACAATTAACAAAAAACAACCATGAGCAGAAAAAAACACAACACAGGGGTTTTCACCAACGATACGATTACCCGCGACATGAGCCAGCTCTCCCAACCAACGGGCAACGTGTACGAAACCACCATGATTATTGCCAAACGCGCCAACCAGATAGCGGCAGAAATGAAACAGGAACTGACGCACCGGATGGAAGAATTTTCCGGCTTCTCCGACAGCCTTGAAGAAACGTTTGAAAACCGCGAACAGATTGAAGTTTCGCGGCAGTACGAAAAACTGCCGAAAGCCACACTGGTCGCTGTTCGCGAATTTGAGGAAGGCAAAATTTACTACCGTAAAATCGAAGACAAAAAAGAGTAACCGCATGCGGTTGTAATCCATAACCGGATAAATCTTAACTCTTTCGCGGTGGACTTGAACGGCCAACATATAATAATAGGTGTTACGGGCGGTATTGCCGCCTACAAAACGGCTACGCTCGTGCGGACACTGGTCAAAAACGGCGCGGAAGTCCGCGTGTTGATGACACCGGCCGCCAAACACCTCATTACGCCCCTCACGATGGCCACCCTCTCCAAGCATCCGGTGCTGACGGAATTTTACAACCCCGAAAACGGAGAATGGAACAGTCATGTGCGGTTAGGCCTGTGGGCCGACTTGTTTATCATTGCACCCGCTACGGCAAATACCCTGGCAAAAATGGCCGCCGGCATTGCCGATAATCTGCTGTTGACCGCTTACCTGTCGGCACGCTGTCCGGTGATGGCGGCGCCGGCTATGGACATGGATATGTGGCAGCATCCGGCGACGCAGGACAACCTGCAAATCCTCCGCCAGCGCGGTGTACATATCATCGAACCGACCGCTGGAGAGCTCGCCAGCGGCCTCGACGGCAAAGGCCGGATGGAAGAACCCGAATGCATCGCCGATGCCGCCGCACAACTGTTGGTTAAAAAAAAATCATCCCCGATTAAGCGGGCGCTCGTAACGGCCGGTCCTACTTACGAAGCCATCGACCCTGTGCGCTATATCGGCAATCACTCATCGGGCAAAATGGGCTATGCCCTGGCAGAAGCATTGGCGCAACGCGGCGTACGGGTTACATTGATTAGCGGCCCTACGGCCTTGACACCCGTGCACGCAGGTATCGAACGGCTGTGCGTAACCGGCGCGCAGGAAATGTACGAAGCAACCTTGCGCTGTTTCCCCGATACGGACGCGGCTATCCTTTGCGCGGCAGTGGCCGATTACACGCCTGTGGCGCCGGCTACAAAGAAAATCAAACACACGCCGGAAACCCTGTTGCTCGAACTGAAACCAACGATTGACATCGCCGCGGCGTTGGGGAGGCAGAAACGGGACAACCAGCGCCTCGTCGGCTTTGCCTTGGAAACCGACAACGAAACGACCAACGCCCAACAAAAACTGCAAGCCAAAAACCTCGACCTTATCGTCCTCAATTCGCTTAACGACGAGGGCGCAGGCTTCGGTACGGACACGAACAAAATCACTATTCTCGACAGCCGCGGCGGGCAGTACGAATATCCGCTGCAAAGCAAGCAGGCCGTCGCGGAAATCATTATAGATACATTGGAAAAAAACCTAACTCATGTAACATCATAACTCAATGAAAAGAACAATACTATGGTTGGTCTGGATGGTAGCGGTAGCGCCGGTTTTGCAGGCGCAGGAATTACGCTGCAACATCAGCGTCAATTCGTCGCGCATTCAGGGAACCAATAAATCGGTATTCAATACCCTGCAGCGGGATTTGTACGAGTTTGTCAATACGACAGCATGGACGACTAACATTTTCGCACAAGATGAACGTATCGAATGTTCGATTTTTATCACGATTAACGAACAAATCGGCACAAGCGATTTCAAAGGCACGTTGCAGGTGCAGGCGAGCCGGCCGGTGTACGGCAGCGCCTATACGTCGCCGGTATTCAATTTTATGGACAACGACATTGCGTTTCAATACCTCGAATACGACAAGCTGGAGTTTAACGAGAATCAATATTCGTCGCTGGTTTCGCTGGTGGCATTTTATGCCTACATTATTATCGGCCTCGATTATGACACGTTCTCGCTGCGTGGGGGGACAGAATGGTTTAAGAAAGCGGAACAAATCGTACTGCTTGCGCAAAATGCGACAGAAAGCGGCTGGAAGCCTTACGACGGCTCGCGCAACAACCGCTATTGGATGATTGAAAATATCCTCAATACAAAATATAACCCAGAACGGGGCGCCTATTACAAATACCACCGCTTAGGACTTGACCGCATGAGCGAACAGGTGTCCGAAGGGCGTGACGAAGTGCTTAATGCCATCCTCGATATTCAGCGCGTTTATCGCGAACGCCCGGACAATTATTTGTTTTTTCTCAAGATATTTTTCGATGCTAAAGCCGACGAAATTGTCAATATCTTTTCGGAAGCTACACAGCAGGAACGCAGCCGCGTGCATCAAATCCTGCTCGAAATCGACAAGGCCAACGAAAACAAGTACAAAAAACTGAAGGAAGCCGTCAACCCCTTTTGACAATAGGCAGTAACAATAGGCAGTAGCAGTAAGCAATAGACACCTATCATAATTCATAATTCTTTTCGTGTTACAGTCGCTGACCATAGAAAATTACGCTCTGATAGACAAATTGCATATCGGGTTTTCGGACGGGCTGAGTATTATTACCGGTGAAACGGGCGCGGGGAAATCCATTTTATTGGGTGCGCTGTCGTTGATATTGGGGCAACGCGCCGATTCGCTTGCCGTTCAGGACGCCGCACGCAATTGTATTGTGGAAGGCGAGTTTACCATCGACGGGTACGGACTGGAAGCCTTGTTCCTGGAAAAAGACATTGACTATGCACCGGTGGTAACCATCCGCCGGTTGATTATGCAGGGAGGCAAATCACGGGCATTTGTGAACGACGTGCCCGTTACTCTGAATGTGCTGAAAGAGTTGGGCGACCGGTTGATTGATATTCATTCGCAACACCAGAATTTGCTGTTGGGATCGTCGGCATTTCAATTGGATGTATTGGATGCGCAGGCGGGTCATGCGGCGGCGTTGCAGCGCTACCGTCGGGCATTCGCAGATTATAAAACCGCTTGCACTGCCCTGAAAACCTTGCAGGATAAGGCCGACCGCAGCCGTGCCGATTACGATTACCTGCAATTCCAGTACGGCGAGCTGCAGGCGGCGCAGCTGAAAAGCGGCGAGCAGCAGGCATTGGATGAAGAATTGCAACAATTATCCCATGCCGGGGAAATAAAAACGGCCTTGTGGCACAGCCTCGCCCTGTTGCAGGACGATGAGCGGGCAGCGATCGCCGCCTTGCGCGATGTGGCGCAGGGATTGCAAAAGATAGAACCGGTGTGGCCGGCCGCATCGACACTGGCCGAGCGAGTCGGCTCGTGCCGCCTTGAATTGAGCGACATCGCCGCCGAAATCGGCGCCGCCGGCGAAAGGATAGAGAGCGACCCCGTGCGGCAACAATGGGTCGAAGATCGATTGAACACCCTCTACTCGCTCCAGCACAAGCATCGCGTTAGCGACGTCGAAGCGCTGATTGCCCTCAAGGAAAGCATCGGCGAACGGCTGCATACAATCGACAGTTTCGACCGGAACCTTGAGGAATTGCAAGCGCGTTGCTCCGTATGCCTGCAACAGGTCGAAGAACTGGCCGCCGGCCTCTCGGACGGGCGGCGGCGGACGGCGCCCGCCATCATGCCCTACGTTACCGGCATGTTACGGACGTTGGGGATGCCCCATGCCGTGTTTACCATTACCATCACACCGGCCGAACAGTATGGCGCAACCGGGCGCGACACCGTGCAATTCCTCTTTTCGGCCAACAGGGAAATACCGCCACAGGAAATATCGCGAGTAGCGTCGGGTGGCGAAATGTCGAGACTGATGCTTTGCCTCAAATCCCTTCTGGTAAAGGGCGCCGGCCTCCCCACGATTGTTTTTGACGAAATCGACACCGGCGTCTCCGGCGAAATCGCCGACAAGATGGGCTCTATCATTTACGACCTCTCGAAAACCATGCAGGTGATTAATATTACCCACCTGCCGCAAATTGCCGGCAAAGGCGACCGGCACTATGTCGTTTACAAGGAACTGACAACCGACGGCCACCCTGCCACCCGCATCAAACTGCTCACCCGCGACGAACGGATAATGGAAATCGCCAAAATGCTGAGCGGGCAAAACATCACCCCTGCTGCCATCGCCAACGCCAAAGAGTTGTTAATGGTTAATGGTTAATTATGAATTATGGACGATAGGCAAGTTTTTGAGGAGACGTTCCCCAGCAGGCAGGGGGGCAATCTCCTAAAAAGACCACTGTCCGGAAGAACGGCATGCCGCAACCGACGAACAGCACCGGTGCTTCTACAGCGTATAGCGTATTCGTGAAATAACAATGAACAAATAAATCAATTCCTAAATCTGTAAATCCGTAAATAAACAAATCCACAATGACTCTCTTCTCTCTATTTTTATTGGCTGTCGGCTTATGTTTCGACACCTTTGCGGTCTCGCTGTCGGGCGGGATTGACGCCAAACCCACAGCCATGAGAATTGCCAAAATCAGTGGCGTCTTCGCTTTTTTCCATACGGCGATGCTGGCGGCCGGGTGGCTGTTAGGCACGTCGGTGCTTACCTGGATTGCGCCGGTTGACCATTGGGTCGCCTTTGGCTTACTGGCTTTCATCGGCGGTAAGATGATTAAGGAGAGCTTCGAGCCGGGCGCTGCTTCAACCAACCTTGCGCACAACTACGTCCTGCTCATCATAGCGCTTGCGTGCAGCATCGACGCCATTGCCGTAGGCGTTTCGCTGGCCTGCAGTCACATTCTGCTCCCGATGATGGGCATTGCCGCCCTGCAGATGTTTGTTGTTACCGTAGCGGCGACGGTTGCCGGCCTTTTGAGTGGCCGTCGATTAGGAGCTCGCATCGGCAAACGCGCCGAAATCGTAGGCGGCATCATGCTTATCGCCATCGGAACGAAAATTTTGATAGAACATTTGATGGAGTAAACAATGAAAAATGAACAATCCCAAATCCCAAATTTAAAATCAATAATCAATAAAACAGAAGGCCTGCAACACACCTCCCGCCAAACCGTAACTCCGCACGACACGGCGCGGCATCACGGGTCGGGCGATTTGAGCGTGCTGGCTACGCCGGCGCTTATCGCATTATTAGAGAACGCCGCCATGCTGGCAGTCAGCCCCTGCCTGTCGCCCGACGAGAGTACGGTAGGCGTTGAGATTGCCTTGAGCCACAAGAGGGCGTCGCCGGTAGGCAGCGCCATAGAAGCGACCGCTACGCTGGTGAAAGTCGATGGGCGGAAGCTCTTTTTCCAACTCATCGCCCACGATGAAAAAGGCGAAATCGGTAGCGGCACGCACACGCGATACATCATCCACCGGAAGCGGTTTATGGAAAAAGTTGAGCGTTGAAAATCACGGCAAGCGGGCAACTTTCAATTTCAAATGTCCGATATTGCATTTCAGGCATTGTTTTTTATCACAATAATTTGTTTTCAACTGGATGAACGCCTGCGTACAAAAAGCGTTTTCGGCGGTCAGGCCGATGCTTGCCCATCCGTTGGTAATCCGGTTTTTTTCGGGCGGTAATGTTTCCAGCAGGGCAATCGCTTTGTGGCAAAGTGTGTCGTCGCCTTGCCGGCGGCCGCAGGCAAAGAGGAAGGGGATTAATACATTTATCAAAATCTGTTCGGCCGATGTGCGTCCGAGCGTTTTGGGGAGTTGCCCGGCGGTTTTTTCAAAGGTAAAATGTGTGTCCCAATACGCAGAGGCCTGTACGTCGAAGAGTGTGTACAGCTCGTCGGTGGTGCGGAAATAAATGATTCTATCCATCAGGTTGTCGGATTGCTGCAGTAGCCGTGCCAGCTGCGCAATGCGTACCGTAGGGAAGTTGTAGGGGCGCAGGCGCAGGAATTTCCAAATATGCTTTTCGAGCGGCGTAAGCGAAAATTTGGCTTGCAGAAAGGCGTATTCCTTTTGCAGCGCCTGCTGATAGGGGTCGTTTGCTTCGCCCTGCAAAAATCCGGCTTGCCCGAACAGCAAGGCTTCTATTTGCATCAACGAATGGCGGTGTTTCCCGATAGCGGCCATCGGAGTGGCCTTTGCCAGCATCTCAAACGGGTCGGCATTGACACTAAAGCCGAAGGCACGGAAGAGCAAGCGGTGAAAAACCTCGCGCCAGTCGTTCTGCGTAGCTTGCAGGACGCCGTTTATTTGCTGCGATTTCCGCTCCAAGCGTTCGATCAGCAGGCGCCCCAAAAAATATTTTATTCGAAACAGGTCGATTTGCGCTACCGCCGTCCCGCATGGCACCCATTCGGACGATTGCAGCAGGGCGGTATAGCGCTGTTCCGGTTCCGGAGCACAGCGCAGGACTAATGTGGGCAGCAACTGCCCGTCGGGACATGCTACCGGCCGGTCGTTGTCTGCCACGACATGCAGGATAACGTTGTCGTAGCTTCTGTCGCGGCTGTGTTCGTGCCTCGACCAGTCGGAAGCCCGGCAGTGGATTTCCACATTGCCGGCCCAGAGCGTATCGCCGATTTTGATTTTCGCGTTGAAGAAGTCGGGGCCGGCGTCGGTATTATGCTGCCCGGGGGCGACGATTTCCACCGGCTCGCCCTCCGTTGTCTGCAAGTCCGACTTGTCGAACAGACCATATTCCCACGCAAAATGCAGAAACTCCTCTTTCATCATTTCATTTCATACCGTAAACGGTTGGCGGTTTTTGATCGATCGTCCCAGCGTCAATTCGTCGGTATATTCCAACTCGTCGCCAAAGCCGACGCCGCGGGCGATGGTGGTTACGGAGAGCGGGAAATTATGCAGTTTTTTATAGAGATAAAAGCAGGTCGTTTCGCCCTCCATTGTAGTACTCAAAGCCAATACAACCTCTTTGACCGTTCCGGTGGCTACGCGCGCCACCAGGGAGTCGATAGCCAGGTCGTGAGGCCCGATGCCGTCCATCGGCGAGATGATACCGCCAAGGACATGGTACACGCCGTTGTACTGTTGCGTATTTTCGATACTGAGCACGTCGCGGACGGTTTCGACGACGCAGACAATCGTGTGGTCGCGGCGCGGGCTGGCGCATATCGGACAGCGGTCGGTGTCGGATATTGTGTGGCATTCCGTGCAGTATTTTACTTCGCTGCGAAGCGAAATAAAAGCATGGCCGAAGCGTTCCACCTCCTCCTGCGACTGTTTGAGCAGGTACAGCGCAAGCCGCAGGGCGGTCTTCCGGCCTATCCCCGGCAGCTTTGCAAACGCATCGACCGCGGCATTTAATAATTTAGATGAAAATTCCGGCATTGTCTATTCTTTATTTTCTTATGCCAATATGTCTGCTTTTGGGTTTTTCCGACAGGGAAAATATGTCATAATGTCCGAAACATGTTTCTGCCGACAGGCAACGCCATTCTTTCATTGCTCATTCTCCACTTTCCGCTCTTCACTTTCTACTTTCAACTCTCTGATTGTTTTTGGCGGTCGGCAGGGGCGGCGCGTGCGGGCGTCAATAAATGCCAGCTCGGTAGCGCCGGTGCAGACCAGCTCGCCGGCGGCATTGACGATGCCATATTCAAAGCGAATGCGGGCGGTAATGGCGCCGCTGATTCGGGTACGGACAGTGAGCTCTTCGTCATAGCGGGCGGGGGTGAAGTAGCGGCATTCGGTGGCGATAATAGGCATCAGCACGCCGTCGGCTTCGATGTCGGCATACGGGATACCCAGCGAGCGGATATATTCCGTCCGGGCGGTTTCAAAATAACGGATATAATTGGAATGATGGACTATGCCCATCAGGTCGGTTTCATAATATTGTACGCGAATAGTGGTCTCGTGCATAATTTCCAGTGCCTAATTCCCAATGCCTAACTCTTCCGCTATGCGTTCAAACTTGGCGTCCATTTTGGCAGCGACGCGGGCGTAGTCGTCTTTTGAGGGCAGTTCGGCGGCGACGCTGAAGTAGAATTTAATTTTCGGTTCGGTACCCGATGGCCTCAGGGAGACGAGGGTATGGTCATCGGTTTCGTATTGCAACACATTGGACGGCTCCCTCAAATCAATTTTCGAGCGGGCGCCGCTGGCGACGTCGATGGTTTCGAGGGTCTGGTAGTCATAAATCCGCACTACTTTGGCGCCGTCAATCGTTTGCAGGGGTTTTTCACGGAAGCGTTTCATAATATTTTCTATCTGCGCCAGCCCGTCCTTGCCTTTTTTCGTGAGGGCAATCAGTGTTTCCTTGAAATAACCGTATTCGACATAAATATCAAGCAGCATATCGAAGAGCGTTTTGCCTTCTCCGGCAGCCCATGCCGCCATTTCGGCGATAGTACAGCAGGTGGTCACGGCATCCTTGTCGCGCACAAACTCGCCGACGTTGTAACCGAAGCTTTCTTCACCGCCGGCAATAAAAGTACGTCTGCCCTCGTTATCGCGGATGACCTCGGCGATATTTTTAAAACCGGTGTACACGTTATAACACTCCACGCCGTAGTGGTCGGCAATGCGCCGCATGAGGTCAGTAGTAACGATGGTTTTAATGATATATTCCGTGCCGGTCAGGAAGCCCAATTCCTGCCAGCGACGCAGAATATAGGCCGTGAGCAGCACATTGGTCTGGTTGCCATTGAGCAGTATAAACTCGCCTTCGCGGTTGCGGATAGCCAGTCCCACGCGGTCGGCATCGGGGTCGGAGGCCATCACGATGTCGGCGCCGGCCGTTGTCGCTTTGTCGATGGCCATCTTTAACGCTGCCGGGTCTTCGGGGTTTGGCGACTCGACGGTCGGGAAATTACCGTCGCACACATCCTGCTCCGGCACGCGGATGATATTCGTAAAGCCTTTCCGCTTTAAGGCTTCCGGGATGAGCGTTACGCCCGTGCCGTGAAGCGGGGTATAGACAATCCGCAGGCTGCCGTGCGCCGCGACCGCTTCGGGCGACAGCTCCAGCGAGAGTACTTTTGACAGATACAATTCATCAATATCTTTTCCGATACGCAAAATATTACTCTCGTTGCCCTCAAATTTTACCTGTTCGGGGCCGGTAATTTTCTCCACCTCGTCCATAATATTCCTGTCGTGCGGCGGAGTTACCTGCGCGCCGTCGTTCCAATAGGCTTTGTAGCCGTTATATTCCTTCGGGTTATGCGAAGCCGTAATCACGACGCCGCTTTGACAGCCGAGCTGCCTTACGGCAAAACTCAACGCGGGAGTAGGCCGCAGCGCCTCAAAAATATACGCTTTGATGCCGTTTGCAGCCAGCACATGCGCCGTTATTTTCGCAAAGCAGGAGCTGTTATTCCGGCAGTCGTAGGCGATAGCCACTTTTATCTCCGGCAATTCCGGGAAACACCGCTTGAGGTAATTGGCCAGTCCCTGCGTGGCCATGCCGACCGTATATTTATTCATCCGGTTGGTGCCGACGCCCATGATACCGCGCAGTCCACCGGTGCCGAACTCCATATTTTTGTAGAAACTCTCGGTCAGTTCGTCCGGATTGGTTTCCATCAATGCTTTTACGGCTGCTTTGGTGTCGGCGTCGTAGCTGCCGGTGAGCCACGCCTGCGCGCGCTGTTCTACCTGTTTTTCCATATCTGTGTTTTTGTAAGGTTATTTATGTAATTTGGTTTCTAATACTCATTCGGAGGCGCTCTGTGGCGCGTTCATTGCTTTGAGGCAGCGTTTCAGGGCATCTTCCCATGCGGGAATGGCAACGCCATAGACACGCTGTATTTTATTACAATCAAGCACACTGTTACGGGGCCTGCGGGCTTTTGTCGGGTAGTCGGCCGTCGTGCAGGGCTCGACCCGACAGCTGCATTTGCCCCAGTGCATGATTTTTTTCGCAAACTCATACCAGCTACAGGCGCCGGCATTGGCATAATGAAAGATGCCGGCGTCAAACCGTTTCGGTTCTGCGGCTATCTGTTCCGTTATCCGAAGCAGCGCGACGGCCAGGTCGGCGGCAAAAGTGGGAGAGCCGGTCTGGTCGGCAACCACGCGCAGATGATCCTGCTCGCAGCCCAGCCGCAGCATCGTACGGACGAAGTTATTTCCTCCCGGAGAATACAGCCACGATGTCCGCACGACCATCCCACGATTGTACGACAGCACGGCGCGCTCGCCTTCGAGCTTCGTGCGGCCATAGACAGAAAGCGGGTTTACGGCATCGGTTTCCTGATACGGCGCGGTCGCTTCCCCGTCGAAGACATAATCGGTCGAAATGTGTAACAAATAGGCATTGACCGCAAACGCCGCTTTTACCAGATTGCCGGCGGCAAACGCATTGACCTGTTCGGCGGCCGCCGGCTCGTCTTCGGCTTTATCGACCGCCGTGTAGGCGGCGGTATTGATAATGATGTCGGGACGGTGCAGGCCTGTAAACTCCATCACCTCATCGCCGGCGGTAATATCCAGCTCGTCGATATCGACAAACACAAACCGCCACTGCGGAAAATGCGCCGCAAGGCTTTGCAATGCGTATCCTAACTGTCCTTTACTGCCTGTTACTAAAATTTTCATGCGCTGTTTCTTTTTTTTCAGAACGACAAAAGTAGGAATTTTTTTTGAATTGATGCCGACTGCTCCGTTTTTCTTCCGATTTTGCGTTTCAAAATCGGATGCCATACCTCCCACCCTCCCTGTGTTTATTCGGTTTCCGAATGCGCGGCGCGCCGGTGAAAAAAAAATGAAAAAAAAATGAAACAGATCGAAAAAAAAATTTGGTATATCGAAAACTTTACAGTAAATTTGCAGCGTTTATATAAAAAATTTATTTATTAATTAAAAAAAACGCAGTATGAATTCAAACAGACACCCCGTCCCAATCCCAGCCACAGTGCTGGAGGACGCACAAACAAAAGTAGAGGCCGTCATTACGGCGCTGCTTACTTATGTAACGCCGTTGACTCCTGAGGAACGGCAAACAATCCCGAAGATGGCCGACAAGACCATTGCCTTTGGGGGCAAAGCGTATGATTTTGCGGTGGCGAATCCTTCGTTGCGCCCGTCGTTCCTTAACATGACTAATTTTCAGGCCGACATTAAGGACTCCACCAATCTTCGGACGCTTGCCAACTCCGTTCGTCAGCTTTTTGACATGATTAGTGACACCGAAAAGGTAGCCGGCAGCGAAGCCTACCTGGCAGCCCTTGGGTTTTACAACAATGTTAAGTTGCTGGCTTCGCAGAATGTACCCGGCGCGCAGACAGTGTACAGCGAGCTGAAAGAACGCTTTTACAGGCCAGGAAGAGGCGGTCAGATTGACTAACAGGAGTAATTCCTGATGTAAAAAAGAGCGTGCGGCAAATGTCGCACGTTTTTTTTGTCCTTTTCCGTCCGGCAGGACATCCTCAAAACCCGATACGCCGAGTTCGGAGCTCGGCGCGCTGCATTCAAAACCCGACGTACGGGGTTCGGAACTCGACGTGCCGAGTTCGGAACTCCAAATTCCGAGTTCGGAACTCGACGCGCGGGGTTCGGAACTCGACGTGCCGAGTTCGGAACTCGACGTGCCGAGTTCGGAACTCGACGTGCCGAGTTCGGAACTCGGCGTGCCGAGTTCGGAACTCGGCGCGCGAGGCTTTTAACTCCAAGTTTGGAGTTATTAACTCCAAGAAGGGATCTTTTTACCTGAAAATTGAAAATGAAAACCCGCTCTCCGACACTTAACAGACAAACCATTTCTCGCTGCCAAGCAACGGACGGTCTCCGATTTTGAGGAGCAACGGTAGCTGGTGGCCTTTGAAAGCAACACGCTCCATTTGCCGGACTACACGGCCGACGGTCGTCGGGTCAAAACCCTTTTGAATGGCCTCGTCGGGCGACAGCTGCTCGTCGATGAGGGCGTGCAGGATGGGGTCAAGCACCGGATAAGGCGGCAGCGTGTCGCGATCCTTTTGCCCGGGGCGCAACTCCGCCGAAGGCTCCTTATGCAACGTATTGAGCGGCACAACATGCCTGCTGTGATTAAGGCACCGCGCCGTGTCATAGACCTGTGTTTTATAAAGGTCGCCAATCACCATCAGGGCGCCGATGAGGTCGCCGTAAAGGGTGCCGTAACCCATCGCAAGCTCGCTCTTATTCGATGTATTAAGCACCAGCGAGTCATATTTATTGGACACCGCCATCAGCAGCGTCGCGCGGATGCGTGCCTGCAGGTTTTCTTCGGTAACATCCATCTTTTTCCGGCTTCCGAAAACCGGCGCCAGCTCTTTAATAAAGGTATGATAAATACTTTCAATCGGTATCAGATAATGCGTAATGTCGAGGTTCTCGGCCAGCATCACGGCATCGGCT
The DNA here is from genome assembly GCA_031270845.1 of Prevotellaceae bacterium. GTDB lineage: Bacteria > Bacteroidota > Bacteroidia > Bacteroidales > UBA932 > JAIRKX01. The sequence continues at coordinate 2,108 of JAISXF010000050.1, read as the reverse complement.
ACGGAATGCAGCGTCGAATACTGCGACGGCATCAGCACGCCCGTAACGTGCTCCTTTCCCAATGCCTCGACGGCCAACGCAGCCACCACTGCCGAGTCAATCCCTCCCGACAGCCCGACAACGGCATCGGTTTTTTTATTTTGTAAAAAAAATTGCCGCAGGCCTTCAATTAAACGCTCATGAATGATTTCGGAAGTCATATTACATTACAAAATTAGTGCTGATTGATTTATTAAGATATACTTTGTTGATGACATCGGCCATGAGCTCGGCTACCGACAGCACCCTGATTTTCGCCGTGTCAACACCCGCGCGGCACGACAGGGGAATGGTGTCGGTAACCAGCACTTCTTCGAGCATCGAGTCGGCAATGCGTTCATAAGCCGGCCCCGAGAGGACGGCATGCGTAGCCATCGCGCGGACGCTGCGGGCGCCTTTGCTGATCATCATCTCAGCGGCTTTGACAACCGTGCCGGCGGTGTCGATCATATCATCAACAATAATAATATGGCGGTTTTCGACGTCGCCGATGGCTGTCATCTCCCCGACAACATTGGCTTTCTCACGCGATTTATGACAGATAATCATCGGACACTGCAGGATGCGGGAATACGCATTGGCGCGCTTGGCGCCACCCATATCGGGCGCCGCAATCGAGAGATTTTCGAGATTCAAATCACGGATATACGGTAAAAAAATCGAACTCGCATAGACATGATCGACCGGAAAATCAAAAAAACCCTGAATCTGGTCGGCATGAAGGTCGAGCGTCATCACGCGGTCGCAGCCGGCGGCGTGCAGCAAGTTGGCGACTAACTTGGCGCCAATCGACACGCGGGGGCGGTCTTTGCGGTCCTGCCTCGCCCAGCCGAAATAGGGTATCACCGCCATCACCTTATAGGCCGAAGCGCGGCGCGCGGCGTCAATCATGAGCAGCAACTCAAAAAGATTATCAACCGGCGGGAAGGTCGATTGGATAATGAAAACCGTACAGCCGCGCACGCTTTCGTCGAATGCCGGCTGGAACTCGCCGTCGCTAAACTCGAGCACGGTTGTCCGTCCCAGCTCCGATTGCAGGGCAGAGGCAATTTTATCGGCCAGATAAAACGAGCCGCGCCCCGAAAAGATTTTAATTTGATGTGTATCCATATTTATTTTAAGTTCCTAATTCATACTTTGCCGTTCATAATTCAGAAGATTTTCTACCTTCACCCGCAATTCATTAGCGCCGCTGATGCGGGAAATTTCACCGTCGCAAACCAGCGCAATGCGCCCCGTTTCCTCCGACACAACGACGACAATGGCATCGGTATTTTCGGTGAGGCCAACGGCCGCGCGGTGCCGCAAACCATAGTGCGCCGGCATCTGACGGTCGGTAATGGGCAACGTACAGCGGGCGGCGTGGATTTTATTATTGACAATAATCACCGCCCCGTCGTGCAGCGGAGAATTTTTAAAGAAAATATTTTCGAGAAGCCGGTTATTCATTTTCGCATCTATGACATCGCCGGTGCCGGCGTACATGCCCATCTCCGACTTGCGACCGACGACAATGAGGGCGCCGGTTTTCGTTTCCGACATATTGCGGCAGGCCATCGTCAGGGCATCCAAATCGAGCGTAACCGCCGCCGTCGTATGTTGATTGAAAATGCGCTGCAGCCAGGCATAGCGCTGCATGTTAAACCGCGTGCCGAGGTAGAGCAGATAGCGGCGGATTTCCTGCTGGAACAGAATAATAAGCGCCAGAATCCCCACGCCCAAAATCTGCCCGAGAATCGCCGAAGAAACATCCATGTGCAAGGCCTGCACTACATACCACAGGAAGTACAGCAGCAACACGATGGTAATAATATTCACGGCATTCGTTCCGCGAATGAGCTTGTAGATTTGATATCCAAGCAACGCCACGAAGGCAATATCGAGCACATCGGAAAGGCTAATATGAATAAAGTCAAACATTGGCTGCAAAGGTAGGAATTAATTATGAATTATGAAGTATGAAGTATGAAGTATGAAGTATGAAGTATGAAGTATGAAGTATGAAGTATGAAGTATGAACGGCGACAGGCGAGTAACCTTATATATTGTATCCGCCGCAGGCCGTTCAT
>JAISXF010000018.1 GCA_031270845.1 Prevotellaceae bacterium | reverse complement strand
CCCGTAAATTGAAAGGTTACTTTTGATTAAGGATTTGGGAGAATACATACTTGCCCGAGTTCATAATTTTGCTTTTTACTGCAAAACTACTTCAATTCAAATCAAAAAATCAAAGAACGCTTATATATATTTATATATAAATAATTTATAAGTGAAATTTATAAATTAACGCAACAACAGAGAATATAAATTAAAATTACAAAATATGAATATTGAAAAAAATACGTATCTTTGCGTCTCATTCACGCAATGACGAGCATGACCCAAAAAAAACATAACCATTAAAAATTAATAATCATGAAAAAGATTCTTTACCTGACCATTTTTTTAGGCGCCTCGATGCTACTGCAGGCGCAAACCCCGAAACCCTACCGGCTGTTGTCGCCCGACGGGCGAATTGCAGTAACGGTCGCCATCGACGGGACGGTTTCGTGGACTGTAACGCATGACGGCGACGTGCTGCTGGCACCCTCGCCGCTGTCGATGACACTGGCCGACGGGCAGACGTGGGGCGTGGCGCCGAAAGTACAGCGAGCCTCGACCCGCAGCGTGAACGAAACAATCCCGGCGGTGGTGTACAAGAAAGCGTCGGTGCCCGATGTCTTCAACGAGCTTGCGCTGCATTGCCGGGGCGATTACCGGATAGTCTTCCGTGCGTATAACGACGGCGTGGCCTACCGGTTTGTGTCGGATGCCAAAAAACCGTTCGTCGTAACGGCCGAACAGGCGGTGTTCAATTTTCCGGCTCCCTGGCCGGCATTCATTTCCTACATCCGTCCGGGGCTGGAGGGTAATTTTGAACATCAGTTCTTCACATCGTTTGAAAATACCTATGACCGTGCTCTGATTTCCAACTGGGACACCGCGCGCTACGCCTTCCTGCCCCTGCTGGTAGATGCCGGCAAGGGTCGGAAAATCGGTATCACCGAAGCCGATTTGCTCAGCTATCCGGGTATGTATCTCTATAATGACACCGGCGGGCAGACCCTGAAAGGCGTCTTCGCGCCGTGCCCGAAGGAGGTCGAGCAGGGTGGCCATAACCGGCTGCAGGGTATTGTCAAATCGCGCGAGAACTTCTTGGCGAAGTATGACCGCGGTACGTCATTCCCCTGGCGCGTCCTTATTATCAGTACCAGCGACCGGGAGCTGGCCGATAACGACATGGTCTATCGCCTCGCCTCACCCGCCGCGGCCGGCTCCGACTTCTCGTGGGTGCGCCCGGGCAAGGTGGCATGGGACTGGTGGAACGACTGGAATATCTACGGCGTCGATTTTGTCGCCGGCATCAACAACGACACCTATAAATATTATATCGACTTCGCCGCGCACTACGGCATCGAATACGTAATTCTCGACGAAGGCTGGGCGGTCAACCGGCAGGCCGACCTGTTCCAGATAGTCCCCGAGATCGACCTTCCGGCGCTGGTAGCCTACGCCGCCGAGCGCAATGTCGGTCTGATACTGTGGGCAGGCTATCAGGCCTTCAACCGCGACATGGAGCGCGTGTGCAGTGTTTATTCCCAAATGGGAATAAAAGGCTTCAAGGTTGATTTTATGGATCGCGATGACCAGCTGATGGTTGATTTTCATCGCCGCACGGCCGAAGTGGCTGCAAAGTATAAGCTGCTTATCGACTTCCACGGCACCTACAAACCTACCGGCCTGCAACGCACATATCCCAACGTTATTAACTTTGAAGGCGTCCACGGGTTGGAACAGCTCAAATGGGGCAGCCCGGAAATAGACCAGGTAACGTATGACGTAACGATTCCCTTTATCCGTATGCTGGCCGGTCCGTTCGACTATACGCAGGGCGCGATGCGCAATGCCATCCGCGGGAACTACCGCCCGGTAGGTACCGAACCCATGAGCCAGGGCACGCGCTGCCGCCAGCTGGCCGAATATGTCGTCTTCGAAGCCCCCCTGACAATGCTTTGCGATAACCCGTCGAACTACGAACGCGAGGAAACCTGCACGCGATTTATCGCCAACATCCCTACGGTGTGGGACGAAACGGTGGCGCTTGCCGGCGAGGTGGGGAGTTACGTAGTCATCGCCCGCCGCAAAGGCACCCAGTGGTACATCGGCGCGATGACCGACTGGGCGCCACGTACGCTCCAAATCCCGACTGACTTCCTCTCCGGCAAGCGCTACCGCGTGACCATCCTTCAGGATGGCGTCAATGCCCACCGCTGTGCTTCCGATTATAAAATCGTCGAGGCCACGCTCGAAAAAGGCGGCGTCCTCTCTGCCCGCATGGCTCCCGGCGGCGGCTGGGTGGCAGTGCTGAGTGAATTATGAATTACACTTTATTGCCTGCTGCCACTGCCTGCTGCATACTGCTGCTATCAACGCCGGCCTTTGCGCAGTTGAAATACTATGATGCCGACGCCTTTCCCCTGTTCGGGAAAATGTCGGAACAAACAGAAACCCGCTACGAGCGGCTACCTGCCCGCCTGCGCGACGTGAGCCGCCCGCCGCTGTGGGCATTGGGTAAAAACACCGCTGGCCTCTACCTGCGCTTCCGCACTAACAGTTCCGCCATCGGCCTGAAGTGGACACTCCACGAAAACAACGCCATGAGCCACATGACCCCCACCGGTATCAAAGGCTTCGACCTCTACTGCTATGAAAACGGCGAATGGCGGTTTGTCAATTCCGCACAGCCCTGCCTCAACGCCAAAGAGAACGATAGAATCATAGTTACGGATATGGACGGGCGCGACAGGGAACTGATGCTTTGCTTTCCGTTGTACGATGGCGTAACGGCGCTGCAAATCGGCATCGACTCGTCGGCAGGCATCACGCCGCCGCAGGTAGCAGCCCCGACCGACGACAAGCCGGTGATCTGCTACGGGACAAGCATCCTGCAGGGCGGATGCGCTTCACGCCCCGGCATGGCGCACACCAATATTCTGGCACGCCGCTTCAACCGTACATTTATCAATTTAGGCTTTAGCGGCAACGCCATGCTCGATTACGAAATCGCCGAACTCATTGCCACCCGCGACGCTGCGCTGATTGTCCTCGACTTTGTCCCTAACGCCAGCGTCGAGCAAATAATGGAGAAGATGGAGCGCTTCTATGCCATTATCCGCGAAAAGCACCCCGACACGCCCATCCTCTTTATCGAAGACCCGCCGTTCCCGAAAGGACAGTACAACCCGCCCATACGGCGGGAGGTGGCTGCGAAGAACGCCGCCCTCCGCACCGTTTTCGACCGTCTCAACAAAGCTCCCGACGCCAACATCGGGCTGATTCCGTCGGATGCCATGATTGGCTTCGACAACGAGGCTACTGTTGATGGCATCCACTTTACCGATTTGGGTTTTATGCGCTATGCCGACTATCTCTACCCGATACTCAAACCCTACCTCGAGCGCTAACCCGTTCGTTACGCAGCCATGATGCACAGCTCCCCTGCTCCGCCCCGCGCCACCGCTATCGACGCCCTGCGCGGCTATGCCATCCTCACGATGGTGCTTTCCGGCGCCATCGCCTTCGGCATCCTGCCCGCCTGGATGTACCACGCCCAAACACCCCCGCCCGCGCACGCCTTCGACCCCGCTGTCTATGGCATTACGTGGGTTGATTTGGTCTTTCCGTTTTTTCTCTTTGCGATGGGCGCGGCGTTCCCATTTTCATTAGGAAGAAAAATAGAAAACGGCATCTCCCCCTGGAAACTGACGGCCGACAGCCTGTTGAGGGGCTTGCGGCTGGCGTTCTTTGCCATATTCATCCAGCACATGTATCCCCATATCCTTAGCAGTCCGGCCGACTGCCGCGCATGGGGGCTTTCGCTGGTGGCCTTTGCCGTGCTTTTTCTTATCTTCCTGCGCATCCCATGGAAATGGCCGACATGGACGCGCGCCGTCGCCGAACTGGCAGGTTACGCCATAGCCATCACCCTCCTGCTCACGGTCGATTACGCCGGCGGACGGACATTCCGGCTCGGATTTAGCAATATCATCATCCTGGTGCTGGCCAACATGGCGGCGTTTGCCTCCATCACCTACATCTGGACGGTGCGCAACAGGTGGGCGCGGCTGCTGGCGCTGCCCTTTATTATGGCCGTTCTCCTCGGCGGAACCACCAACCCCGACTCGTGGAATGCGTGGCTGTATAATTATACGCCGGCGCCCTGGCTTTACTCGTTCCGGTATTTGAAATACCTGTTTATTGTCCTGCCGGGCAGCATTGCCGGAGAATATATCCGGCAATGGCTGCAGGAATGTACGCCGACCGATGCGCCCCGACCGATGCGTGAAAAAATAATAGCCGCCAGCCTGCTCTTTTTGGCATTGGGGATGATTGTATGCAACCTGTACGGGCTGTTTACCCGCCATACGGCATGGAATCTGGCGGTGTCGGTAGGGATTATTGCCGCCGGTTACGCCCTGCTCTGCCGGCCTGCCGTTGCCTTTACCGTTCTGTGGAAGAAACTGTGGACGTTCGGGGCTTGCCTGCTGTTGTTAGGTTTGTTTTTTGAAGCGTTTGAAGGCGGTATCCGCAAAGACCATTCGACGTTCAGCTACTACTTTGTAACATCGGGGCTGGCGAGCTTGGCGCTCATCGTTTTTTCCGTACTTTGCGATTATTTCCGCTGCCGGCGCAGCTTTTCCTTCCTTGTCATGGCCGGCCAAAACCCGATGATTGCCTACGTCTCTTCGTCGATGGTTGTTATCCCCCTCCTGAGCCTCGCGCACCTGATGCCGTGGCTGAATGCGTACGGCGCCAACCCCTGGACGGGCTTCCTGCGGGGCGTTGTCATCACCGCGCTGGTTACGCTGTTGACAATGTTTTTTACTAAAATAAAATGGTTCTGGCGAACGTAGTACGCCCGTGCATCGGATCGTAGTACGCCCGCATTTTAGGAAAATTCGCCCGCATTTTGGGAAAATTCGCCCGTATTTTAGGAAAATTCGCCCGCATTTTGGGAAAATTCGCCCGTATTTTAGGAAAATTCGCCCGCATTTTGGGAAAATTCGCCCGCATTTTGGGAAAATTCGCCCGCATTTTAGGAAAATTCGCCCGTATCGGATCAGTATCCGAGTATCTTCAACATCGATTTATATGTCTGTTCTTTACTGAAGAGTTTGGTAAAGTAGTCGCCGGTTTCGTCGTCCACATCAATAATAATATGTTTGGGACTCGGTTGCAGGCAATGCTGCAACCCGCCGTAGCCGCCGATAGACTCCTGATAGGCGCCGGTATGGAAAAAGCCGATGTACTGCGGCGTATCGTCGTCGGGGTTTAACTGCGGGAGGAAAATAGCATTGGCGTGCGATTCGGCATTGTAATAATCCTGGCTGTCGCAGGTAAGCCCTCCCAAAAAAACGCGGTGGTATTCGCGGTTCCAGTTGTTGACAGGTAATAAAATAAACCGCTGCTTGATAGCCCATATATCGGGCAGGGTGGTCATAAACGAACTGTCGATCATGTACCAGCGTTCCCGGTCGTTTTGCTGCTTCTGTCCTAATATTTGATAAATAACCGCGCCGCTTTCCCCTACGGTAAAACTTCCGAATTCGCTGAATATATTCGGCTCGGGTACTCCGTTTTGCATACATATACTTTTGATTTGGGCAATAATCTCTTCCGCCATATACTCGTAATCATAGGTAAAGTTCATGGAGTTCTTAATCGGGAACCCGCCTCCGATATTCAGAGAATCCAAATCGGGGCATATCTTTTTCAGGTTACAATATACGCTGACGCATTTGGACAGCTCGTTCCAGTAATACGAATTATCGCGGATGCCGGTGTTAATAAAGAAATGCAACATTTTTAACGAGTAGCGGTCGTCCTTTGCAATTTTGTTCTCGTAGAATGGGATGATGTCGCTGTAGCGGATGCCCAGGCGGGAGGTGTAGAAATCGAACTTCGGTTCTTCTTCCGCCGCGATGCGGATGCCCAGTTTGCAGGGCTGCTTTACGTGCCTGCTCAACATATCGAGCTCCGCCATATTGTCGAGGATAGGGATGGTATTGACCCAGCCGCTGTTGATCAGTCCGGCGATGTTCTCCACATAGAGTTCTTTTTTGAAGCCGTTACATATAATATAGCGTTCTTTGTTGAGGAGTCCCTGTTCGCAAAGCGCGTCAATGAGGTTCACATCGAAGGCCGACGATGTTTCGAGATGAATATCGTTCTTCAAAGCGGTTTCCATCACAAACGAGAAGTGCGAACTTTTGGTGCAGTAGCAATAATGGTAATTGCCCTCGTAATCGACTTTGGCCATCGCGACGTTAAACATTCTCTTGGCGCGCTGGATTTGCCGGCTTATCTTCGGCAGGAAACTGACCCGTAGCGGCGTCCCGTACTGTTCGATAATCTCCATCAGTGGCACATTATTAAAGTGCAATTCGCCGTCAATCACTTTAAATTCCTCTTGAGGGAACTCAAAACTCTGCTCAATTAAATCGATGTACTTATTCTTCATAGTAAAAATATAAATGATTTACTTTATTAAAAAAAACAGCATGTAACTGCATTAAATTTAAAAAACGGGTGCAAAGGTAAGGATAATTTACGGATTTACGGATTCACATATTTACGGATTTATGGATTTATAGCAGGGAATTTTCATGCTGCAGGGAAAAATTAGTTAGCCTTATGCAAATAAATTTTGCAGTTTTAAAAATTATTCCGATATTTGCACCCCGAAATTAAAAACATAACAACACAATATTAATCATGTCACGAATTTGTCAAATTACAGGAAAACGCCGGTTGATAGGGAACAATGTCTCACACTCAAACATTAAAACGAAACGCGAGTTTGCCCCTAACCTTAAAACGAAACGCTTTTGGTCGGAAGAAGAAAAGCGCTTTATTACATTGAAAGTATCGGCTGCGGGTATCCGCACCATTTACAAAAAGGGCTTGGCTGCCGCCCTGAAAGACGCAAAAGCAGCCGGAATTATTAATATTTAAAGGAGAACCGACACTATGGCAAAAGCAAAAGGAAACAGGGTGCAGGTTGTTTTAGAATGTACCGAACAGCGCGAAAGCGGTGTGCCGGGCATCTCGCGCTACATCACCACCAAAAACAAAAAAAACACCACCGACCGGCTGGAACGTAAAAAATACAATCCGTTCCTGAAACGGGTTACGGTGCATCGTGAAATCAAATAATAAAAACTATCAACTATGGCAAAAAAAGCAGTAGCCACCTTGCGTGGAAAAGGTTCAGGACGAAATACCGTGAAGTGCATCCGTATGGTGCGCTCGGGAGGGTCCGGTGCATACGCATTTCAGGAAGAAATGATACCGACCGAAGAAGTGAAAAACTTTTTCGCCGGAAAGAAGGAATAAGAAACAATACTATTCTCATATCTGAAAAAGCTCCTCCTCAAAAGGGGCTTTTTTAGAATTATGAATTGCCTGCGGGCGCAATTCATAATTCATAATTAAATTCATAATTAAAAGAAATGGCTCTATTCGGATTATTTACATCAAAGGAAAAAGACACGCTCGACAAGGGATTGCAGAAGACAAAAACCGGCTTGTTCGAGAAAATTACCCGCACCATTGTCGGCAAGTCGCGGGTGGACGATGATGTGCTCGACCGGCTCGAGGAGGCGCTGATTGCGTCGGACGTGGGCGTGGAAACAACATTGCGCATCATCGAACGCATACAGAAACGGGTAGCGCGCGATAAGTACGTAAACCCCGGCGAACTGCAAGAGATCCTGCGCGACGAAATCGAAAACCTGCTGACCGAAAGCCAAAATACGGACGAGACACTACCATTCGACTTTTCTAAAAAGCCGTATGTAATCATGGTGGTGGGCGTGAATGGCGTGGGCAAGACGACAACTATCGGGAAGCTGGCCGCACGGCTGAAGAACGAAGGCAAAAGCGTGCTTCTCGGCGCCGCCGATACCTTCCGCGCCGCCGCCGTCGAACAGCTGACGATATGGAGCGAGCGCGCCGGCGTGCCTGTCGTCAAGCAGCAAATGGGCGCCGACCCGGCCGCGGTGGCGTTCGATACGGTCAAATCCGCTGTGGCGCATCAGGCTGATGTGGTGCTGATCGATACTGCCGGACGGTTGCATAATAAGGTAAACCTGATGAACGAGCTGACTAAAATCAGGCAGGTGATGGGTAAAGTCGTGCCCGGAGCGCCCCACGAAGTGTTGCTGGTGCTTGATGGCTCGACGGGGCAAAATGCCTTCCAGCAAGCCAGCGAATTCTCCAAAGCGACACAGGTAACAGCATTAGCCATTACCAAATTGGACGGCACGGCCAAAGGCGGCGTCGTAATCGGTATCTCCGACCAGTTGAAAGTGCCGGTAAAGTTTATCGGCCTCGGCGAGCAAATCGACGACTTGCAGTTGTTCCATCGAAAGGAATTTGTGGCCTCGCTGTTCTCAATGGGTACTATTTAATCGTTGTTTGAGTTTCCCGACGGCAACATCATCCCCGAAGTTATACGATTTCCAGCCGCGGGAATCCACCCGCTCAATGTACTTCCGTACCTTTGCCAAGTACCGGTAATGCGACGTTTCATCCCATTCATCCCATTCGTCTGTTTCATCCGTTTCATCCCATTCATCTGTTGCATCCGGCGAAGCCGTTTTATCTATTTCATCGGGCGAAGCGGGGATGTATGGGGCTGCCTGACAGGAAAGCAGACGCAGGTATGCATAATCGGGTTCTTTTTCGATGCACGTGGTGTTGTAGGAGGCAATGAGGACATCCCAGTTGATTAGGGCGGCGAGAGCCAGCAGGCCAAGCGAGCTGAAGAGGCTCATTCGGAAGAAGTGATAAAGGGTCGTCCGGCGCTGTATTTTGAGGAGCATCAGCAGGAGCGCCGCGCCGGTCATCAACAGGAATATGAAGACCCCGATGCGGCGGTAGGTAAGGCCGTATTCAGATACATAATGCCAGTTGCGCAAGGCGGTGGAGACGATCAGGAATATGTTCTGGCCGACCCAGCTGCAGGCTATCGCCTTGAGTAGCGTGTTGCGAGGGTAGAAGTTCAGGTTCTTGCGGAAGCAGAAGAGGAGCAGACTAATCGAGAGTATCACGCTGGCGATAAGGGCATAGGTTCCCTGGTGTACGAAGTGTGAGAGTTCGGGGGCGCTGTCGGGTGCAATGGCCACCCATACAGAACGAATGTCAAGGATGTTGAGGGTTAGCAGCAGGGCGCCGATGACAATCATTCCCGCGACAGCGGCCTGGTACTCGCTTTTAAGTCCGGTGCGCAGGAAGGGAGTATATTGCCGGCTTCGGATGCGCAACAGGATGTCGCTTGCTCGCAGGTCTTCGTCGATTATTAGATTATGTTTAAATCGAATAAAGAACAGCGACAGGAAGTAGATGACGAAAAGGAAATGGATGATTTCGAGAAAGGAGAGGTCGGGGATAATCCACTGCAGGGCGTCGCAGCAGGCGTGCCAGAAGCGGCTTATGATGTCGGCAAAGGCCGGGCTGGCCATCGAAAACAATCCGACGAAGACCATCGCGGCGGTGCCGATAATGACTACCTGCCACCATTTTACCGGTATTCGGCGGGGCTTGTGTGTGCGCCGGTCAAAGAGCTCGGAGAGTGCGTTGCCGACCATGTTAAAGTCCTTCCATATGGCGATAGCCGAATGGTAGGGGAAGAGTACCAGTGCGACCCAGGGGCTTCGGAGCGCAGGCACCTGCACGAAGGCGAGGAAGACTATCAGCGTCAGGTAATAGATAATGTGGCTGAACAGGATGCCTGTAACCACCACGCCGGCAGCACTGACGATAAAGGCGCCGGCCAGCATCCAGAGGAGCTTTTGGTGACGCAACTCTTCCCTGTACGCAAATACGGCGCCGGTAATCAGTACGGCAAATATAAAGGCATTGAGCCCGAGTGCTTCGTCCCACATCAAAAAGCGGTAAACGATGGCGCCGACAATGAGGCCGGCTAACAATTTCATATTTTTCATTGTTGATTTGTTTGGTTGCTGGTTGTCGATAGATTCAGTTATTGGTTCGAGAGTACAAAGGTAATCATATTTATTAAAGAAAAGAAGAAGTAGGGGAGGACCAGAGCTGACGCATCTAAAATTAGTTGCATGATAGAAAAAAGGACTATCTTTCGGCGGTTATTACCGGTGAGAGAATGTTTTTGTAAATAACAAAAAAACAAAAAAGCTTATTTTTATCTTTGCCCGGCTAAGGCACGGCAAAGGTACTAAAAAAATGTATTTTGTTACCGGATACTTGTAATTATCGGGCTTTTTTATTTATATTCAGTAAATTGTAAATGTCGGGCATCTTTACTTTAAACATGCAACTAATTTTAGATGCGTCAGCCCTGGCAGGCTTTTATTTTAATATTTAATTGTTAAAAATCGATCGTCAGCGCCTGAGTGCAGGACAGCAGATGTCTTTGTAGAATTGCGGGTTGAACTGGTAAGCGAAGAACAACTCGTGTGTGCCGTAATTGGCAATGGTGGCGACGTGGCCGACCCCGTAGTCGAAAGAATAGCCGATGCGTATGCGCGGGGTAAGATTGAGGCCGGCGAGGAGGGCGATGTTATGGTCGGAGCGGTACATGGCGCCGAGCCAGAACCGGTCGTTATAGGTGTGGAGGTTCTTTGTTTTAAAGAAATAAAGAAGGGCGCCGGCTTCAGCCCGGTATATTTCGCGGCGGTAGGTGAACGAGGCGATGGGTTCGAGGCTGGTTGAGCGGGCGATGTTGAAGCGAGAAGAGAGGTATGACCATACGTTGATAGATGGTGCATAATGGCTTGCGACGGTCTGGGCGCCGAGGTGCCGGACGGTGATGCCGAACTTGACGGCGCCTTTGTATTCAAGGCCGAAGTCGAAGTCAGGGGTGTACTCTTTGTTGCGGCTATAATCGAGTATGCGGTCTCCGGGTTCGTCGAGCTGGTCACTTCGGATGTTGGTATGGCGTGCGAGTACGCCCGCCGACAGCCCCAGCGAAAGCATTGCGCCGGAGGCGAACTGCATGTAATAGGCGTATGCGAAGCGGAAGCTGTACGTCTGGTGTACGCCGATGTAATCGGCGGCGACGGTAGCTCCGATGCCCGACCGGAGGGACTGGCTGAAGTGGTCGAATGCGGCGGCGATGGTGATGGGCGCGCCGTCTAACCCGAGCCATTGCGTGCGGGTATGGAGGAAGAAGCCGGTGGACAGGCTGTTGCCTGCGGCGGCAGGATTGTAGAGAGATTCGTTGAAGTACCGCTGCGAGAAGTCGAAGTCGCTCTGTGCAAATGCGGGCGCGGACGCGAGTCCGGCGGCTATGAGGATGATCAGTGTTCGTTTCATTTACCTTTGTATTGTAATAAATCCGGATGTATGTATTTCGTTAGCGTTCTCGTCGATGTAGAAGAGTATATAATAATAGGTATCGTCGGGGGCATTTCGTCGGTTGTGTGAACCGTCCCAACCGTCGGGTCCTTCAAAGATTTTTCGTCCCAGCCGGTCGAACACAACGACGCGGAGACCTTTCATAAAGTGGTCGTTTACGCCGTCGCCATTGGGCGAAAAGACTTCGGGGATGGAAAATCCTCCACGGAGGCGATAATCGATAAACCCGGAGCATCCATACTGGTCGGTTACCTGCAGACGGAAGGCGTATCCGGTGTCGTTGTATTCGATTTGAAACGGGAGTCCTTCCAGCGTGCCGTTGGCTGCGAGGAGGATTCCGGCGGGGAGCTGCCCGTCGGCGAGCGTATATACGGGCGTCTGGGCGTTGCTTGTCAGCTGTTGTGAGTAATAGATGTTGCGCTTGTATGGCGGCAGGGCGTCGGGGAGGATGTAAATCTCGTCGCCGACGGTAATGACGACCGTGTCATGCACATTCGGGCATGGTGGCCGTGCGGCGGTAACGGTGTAGGTTGCTGTGGCCGTAGGCCGGAGGGTTAGCTCGGGCGTATTCCATGTAATATCGCCTTCGGCGTGGATGAGCGAGAGGGTAATTTCGTCGCCGTAGCAGATGCGCCGACTGTCCATTGCAACGACTTCGGGCGGGCTGGTGATGCTTACTTCGGCGTGTCCGCGTGTCGGGCATCCACCCGCGGCGCCGGAGGCTTCGATATAATAGGTGGCGGCGGCGGTCAGGGCGGGGGTGATATATGTCGGGGTCTGAGCAAGGAGGGCAGAATAGGCGTCATCGGCGTACCACCGGAGGGTGTCGGCAGGGTTGCCTGTCGAGGCATTGAGAGGTACGGTGAAACCGGCGCAGACGGTGGTGTCGTGCGTCGTAAGGACGGGCAGGGGGTATAGCGCCAGCGCGACGGAGCGGGCAGCGGTACAGCTGTGTGCCGATACCGCCTGTACGTAATAGGTCGCCGGGGCTGTGGCGGTGGTGCCGAAGCTGCCGCCCTGGGCAAGCAGGGAGGTATGTGCGGGGTCGGCATACCAGCGGATGCTGTCGGTGGCGTCGGTAGTTGTCGCTACGAGCGTAACGGCGGTGCCGGGGCAGGCGGTCATCCCGGACGCCGTGAGGGCAGGCAGGGGATAGATGGCGAGTGTTACTGTGTCGTCGGTCGTACAGCTGTGTGCCGAGAGGGCGCGTATGTAATAGGTCGCCGGGGCTGTGGCGGTGGTGCCGAAGCTGCCGCCCTGAGCAAGCAGGGAGGTATGTGCGGGGTCGGCATACCAGCGGATACTGTCGGTGGCGTCGGTGGTGGAGGCGAGGAAGGTAACGGCAGCTCCGGGGCATCCGGCGGTGTCGGCGGCGGTGAGTGCGGGTGTCGGGTGGAGCGATATCCGCACCGAGTCGTTGCTCTCGCAGCTATTGTCGGATACGGAGCCGACGTAGAAGATGGTATCGGCCGTAGCCGTTGTGGTAAACGATGCGCCCGTGGCCACGGCGACGGTGCGTGCCGGGTCGCTGTACCAGGTCAGCGTGGCGGTCGAATCGGCACTGCTCACGGCGATGGCGACCATGGCGCCGGAACAGGCCATGACATCAGTGGTCGTCAGGCTGTTCGGGGCGCCAAAACGCAGGCTTACGGAGGGAACGGTAGTCGAATCGACTGTTACAAATACCTTGTCGGTACCGGTTACCGATACATTGAGTACGGTATTTGTCTGTATGCCGGGCAGGGGCTGTACGTTAATACTGATGCGGTTGCTGTCGGCCGGGAAGAGTACCGAGGCGGGCAGGATGCCGAACGAGGCGAGGTCGCCGGTATAGGAGAGATTCACGTGAAAGTCGAACGCCGACGACACACCCGGCGGAAAGGCGAGGGAAAACGACAGGCTGTCGTCCTGACACAGTTCGGCCGATACCGGCAGCAGACCGATGGACGATATGACGGTGAGCGTCGCCGGCGTGCCTAACGGCAGGGTACGCGACATGTTGTCGATAGCATCGGCGCCGATAATCCACTGCCCACATTGAGTAATGAGAACGGGCACCGACATGGTCGCCGAGTCGTACGGCCCAATGGCTGCGCCCGACACGCCGTACATCGAACTTCCCATCATGCAGGCGTATGCGCCGGAGATGAATCCCGACTCTGTACACGAGGCGTCGATCACCAGCCCCCGCAGATCGACATCGAAGCCGATACCGTTAATCGTTTGTGAATTATAGCTGCGATATACCAGATCGAGGTTTACGTGGTCACCTATGTTGGCCGTAAGGTTTTTATTGCCGTTCCATGTATAATCCAGCTCGCCGTCCATATTGGTGGTAAAGGTCAGCCCGGTGCGAATGGTAGTCGTTTCCCCTGCGGGGATATTGTCGTATGCCACCCCGACGCCGTTGTCCCACGTACCCATGCTGGCACAGGGCACCCCATTATAGGGGCCGAAAAGGAAGGTATTGGTGCCGGCGTATAACATAACGCTTGGCGCCGTATTCGTATAATAGCACGACCGTGCCCTGTCAAACGACCGCCCCATGGTAAAGAACCCGATGAGCGACCCGTTGCCGTTGTTATTCATGCCTCCCACTAACCGCGATCCCCGTACCTGCGTCTGCGTTAAATCGACTGTCGTCTCCGGCTGGTTATTGTATCCCAAATCGGGAATGGTGATAGCCGCCCCTCCGTCGCACCCGTTCACGAAGGCGTCGAACCCGTAGGCAATATTAATGGTTGTACCTGCCGGAATTTGACTGGCATCAATCACGGTGGTGATGATAAAATAATCGGGATTCGAAGTATTATAACTTATCGTGTAGGTAACGGAAAACGGTCGTGCCGAATAGGTACCCGAGAACTGTTTCGTAACATGCTGCTGGGTACCGGTGGTGGTGGCCGAAATGTCGGCGCGCGCCAGGCTGGTGCTTGTATATGAGGAGGAACCTATGCGCAGGGCGAACAGGGGAGTATTGCTCCAGAACTGCCTCACCCAGTCGCCTTCGTCGTGCCGAAATACTTGATAATTGCCTCCCGACAGTATTTCTATTCTTAATTGATCGGGCGCAACGTTACCGAGTATATATGAATTATCCGTCGCATAGCATTCGGGTATCTGTATCAGAAGACTTCCTGCGAGGCAGACAGCGGCATAGAGGTATTGTAATCGACGCATGGCGTATAAGCTTTTGGTTTCTATTTGTTATTTCCTTATTAATCGAATTAATGAAAGACAAATATACGTAAAATATTTCTAACCGGCGGCTATTGCCACGGCTATTTCCAACCGAAAGCATGATGATTTAAGAAAAAGATAATGTTTTAAGACAGGAATTACATCAATCATTCCAATCATAATAGTCATCCATGCATCGTTTCATCGTTTCATCCTTTTGTCCATGTCATCGTTTCATCCAGTAATCCGTAATTTTTTTCTACCTTTGTGGGCAAATAAAATAATTAGCAAATGAATTTTGATTACAACACACAACGCCGGAAGCTGCGGCTTCCCGAATATGGCCGGCATATTCAAAAAATGATTCAATACGTAAAAACCATTGAAGACCGCGAGGAGCGCAACCGGCAGATGATGGCCGTTATCGCGGTGATGGGCAACCTTAACCCGCATCTGCGCGACATTGTCGATTTCCGCCACAAGCTCTGGGACCATGCCTACCTGATTGCCGATTTCGACATTGATATTGACTCACCCTACCCGACTCCGGCCCCGGAAACGTTCGACGAAAAACCGCAATCAATCCCCTATCCGCGGTCGCCGCTGCTGGTGATGCACTACGGGCGGCACATGGAAAATATCCTAAACACTCTTGCCGACCGCCCCGAAAGCGACGAAAAACAGGCGATGATTATCGCTGCAGCGCAGTACATGAAAAAGCAGTATGTGCTATGGAACAAGGATACCGTAACGGATGAAATTATTTTCCGCGATATCGAACGCCTGTCGAACGGCCGTATTACGGTGAACCCGGCGCTGAAACTGCCGAACGTACAGGCCGAACCCGTCCGTCCTCATTCCCAGAACAACAACATGAAAAATAAGAACAGCGGACGAAACAAGATATTTAAGAAAAACAAGGGCGGACGGCCATAGCCGGACTGTTTTTAATAAATAAAATACAAACAGGTAATGGCAGTATTTAAAGTAACAGGCGGTTGCCGGATGGCCGGCGAAATTGTACCGCAGGGCGCCAAAAACGAAGCCCTGCAAATCCTTTGTGCAGTACTCCTTACTCCCGACAAAGTAACGGTTCGCAACGTACCCGCTATTTTAGACGTCAATAACTTGATACTGCTGCTGCAAAACATGGGCGTCCATGTCGAAAAACAGGGCGAAGGCGTATATATATTCCAGGCTGCCGACGTGGATTTGGACTACCTGAAAACCGTCGAATTTCAAAAGAAAGCCTCCGCACTGCGCGGATCGGTGATGATCGTCGGGCCGCTGCTGGCGCGGTTTGGCTACGGCTACATGCCGCGTCCGGGAGGCGACAAAATCGGCCGCCGCCGCCTCGATACGCACTTTATCGGCTTCCGGAACTTGGGCGCCACATTCTCGTACAATGCCGACGATTATTTTTACACCGTCGAAGCCTCGCACCTGCAAGGAGCCTATATGCTACTCGACGAAGCCTCGGTTACCGGAACGGCCAATATTGTCATGGCGGCTGTCATGGCGCACGGCATTACGACCATTTATAATGCCGCCTGCGAACCTTACGTCCAGCAACTCTGCCGGATGCTCAACCGCATGGGCGCGAAGATTTCCGGCGTCGGCTCCAATCTCCTGACTATCGAAGGCGTCGAACGCCTCGGTGGCACCGACCATATAATTTTACCCGACATGATTGAAGTCGGCAGTTTTATCGGTATGGCAGCCATGACGCGCAGCGAGCTGACCGTTAAAAATGTCTCGTACGGCAATCTGGGGATTATCCCCGATCAGTTTGCCCGCCTCGGCATTGCCCTCGAGCAGCGCGGCGACGATATTTACGTTCCCGCACAGGAACACTACGAAATCGAATCGTTTATCGACGGCTCTATCATGACCATTGCCGACGCGCCCTGGCCGGGACTCACGCCCGACCTGCTAAGCGTCTTCCTCGTTGTCGCCACGCAAGCTAAAGGAACGGTGCTCATTCACCAGAAAATGTTTGAAAGCCGCCTCTTCTTTGTCGATAAACTGATTGACATGGGCGCGCAAATCATCCTTTGCGACCCCCACCGTGCCACCGTGATAGGCCACGACCACCGCTTCACCCTCCGTGCCGCCCGCATGAGTTCCCCCGACATCCGTGCCGGCATTGCCCTTCTGATTGCCGCCATGAGCGCCGAAGGCACCAGCTATATCCACCACATCGACCAGATTGACCGCGGCTATCAGCATATCGACAGGCGGCTGAATGCACTGGGAGCAAGAATAGAGAGGGTTGGGGAGTAAGGGAGTATGAAAAGTCAAATATTGATAAAGCAAGATTTCTAGACAGGCGAAAGTTAAAATAGATTTTAGAAGTTCCCGTAAGCAAAAATTTGAAAGTGTATGAATAAGTGGACAAAATTAAGCATAGAATACGCGAATCAAAGGTCATACCTTGATGATTTGTTCGCCGTGTATCCTACCATTCCCGACGGAATACGTGAAATAAACGAGGAAATATGGAATAACGTTGAAAAAGCATTTAAACGCAAAAATAACGATTTGCTTATTCGCGAACTGTTGAATTTTGACTTGTTCCCAATCAAAGACAGTTATATTGCCTACCTGAAACGCGACAAATCGGCAAT
>JAISXF010000045.1 GCA_031270845.1 Prevotellaceae bacterium | reverse complement strand
TCCTTCGGCGCGGTGCCCGCAGGGCGGGGTGGTTCGCCCGCATGGCGTGGTGTTCAGCGCGCAGCCGGGGGTGGTGGTCCCGCAGGGCGGGGTGGTTCTCCCCCAGGGCGTGGTATTTCTCCCCCATGGCGTGGTGGTCGTCCCCCTTCTCCCTCTTCTCCCCACCCAAATCTCCCCCCTCCATTCCCCTCCTTCGGAGGGGTGCCCGCAGGGCGGGGTGGTTCTTCCCTCCTTCGGGGTGTTTCTCCCCCATGGCGGGGTGTTTCTCCCCCTTGTCCCTCTTGTCCCCTCCCTCCCTCTTGTCCCTACCGTCCCTACCGTCCCTCGTGTCTCTCTCTCTAAAGTCCCAACCGTCCCAACCGTCCCTACTGTCCCCCGTCTCCCGCGTCTCCCCACCCAAATCTCCCCCCTCTATTCCCCTCCTTAGGAGGGGTGCCCGCAGGGCGGGGTGGTTACTTCCCCACCTTCGGAGGGGTGCCCGCAGGGCGGGGTGGTCGTCCCCCAACTCTCCCCCCTCCATTCCCCTCCTTCGGAGGGGTGCCCGCAGGGCGGGGTGGTCATCCCCCATGGCGGGGTATTTCTCCCCCAGGACATGGTATTTCTCCCCCAGGGCGGGGAGAACCACCCCCTTCTCCCTCTTCTCCCCACCCTCTCTCTTGTCCCTACCGTCCCTACCGTCCCCCACCGTCTCATGTCTCATGTCTAAAGTCTCATGTCTAAAGTCTAAAGTCTAAAATAACAAATGATTCTCGCACACAACATCACCAAGTCCTTCGGTTCCCTGCAGGTTCTCAAAGGCATTGACCTTGAGATAAAGAAGGGCGAACTTGTAACCATCGTCGGCGCAAGTGGCGCCGGCAAGACCACGCTCCTCCAGATTCTCGGCACTCTCAGTCGGCCTGATACCGGAAAACTCTTCATCGACGGCGTCCCTGTTTTCGACCTCGACGGCCGCGCCCTGGCCGATTTCCGCAATCGCCGCCTCGGCTTTGTATTTCAGTTCCACCATCTTCTACCGGAGTTTACCGCTCTGGAGAATGTCGCCATGCCGGCCCTCATTGCCCGCGTTTCTATGCGAAAGGCAACCGACCGCGCGACCGAGCTCCTCGCCTTCCTCAAACTTGACGACCGCCTTCACCACAAACCGGGCGAGCTCAGTGGAGGTGAGCAGCAGCGTGTTGCCGTTGCGCGTGCCTTGATGAATCGCCCTGCCGTCCTTCTTGCCGACGAGCCCTCCGGCAACCTTGATTCCAAAAGCAAGCACGATTTGCACGCCCTCTTTTTCTCCCTCCGCGACGCTCTCCACCAGACCATTATAATTGTCACCCACGATCTTGAGTTTTCTTCCACCAGCGATCGCTCCATCGCCCTCTCCGACGGCCGCATCCTCTAAACGTCCTCCTCCCCGCCCCAAAATCCCTCCTCCCCGCCCCACATCTTCACACATTTATGACGCTACGCTTGAATGAATATCGCCTACGCCGGAATGAATCTCGCCGTCTCCTCAATGAATCTCGGCTACGCCGGAATGAATATCAGCGTCTCTTAAATCAACATCGCCTACGCCGGAATGACTATCGCCGTCTCCGTCTCCACTCGCCACATCTCCGCCCCTAAACGCTCCGTCACCAGAAATAAATGCAATGCAACTTGAAAAAATTGCAATGTCTCTTGAAATAAATGCTCCGTCACTTGAAACAAATGCTCCGTCACTAAAAATAAATGCTCCGTCACCAGAAACAATTGCTCCGTCACCAGAAAAAAGTGCTCCGTCACTAAAAATAATTGCTCCGTCACCAGAAATAAAGGCTCCGTCACTTGAAATAATAAAAAACGCCGCAACGGCAGTCGCGGCGTTTGTAAAAATAAAAGCAATTACATTTGCGCCATTCACTTTTTATTTTTAATTTTTAGCTTCTTCTCCTTGTATAATTCATCCTTCATAGGATATTTTTCGCCCTTCACTTTGATTTTTTTATCCTTCATCGGGTATTTTTCGCTCTTCATGCTGTGTCCGGCATTCTCCATCGCCGGCTTGCCATGCTTCCATCCCCGCAAAAGCATCACAACCCCAACAATCACAAACGGCAAACTCATCAACTGACCCATATTTAGCGCCATCGTCATCTCAAACTCAACCTGCGGCTCCTTTATAAACTCAATAACAAACCGCATTCCGAATAACAGAATCAAAAACAAACCGAAAGCCATGCCCCGTTTCATCTTCACAAACTTCTTCGTATATAAAAACCACATTAGGAAGAATAACATAAAATACACCAGCGCCTCATAAATCTGCGTCGGGTGATGTGGCAAAATTTCATGACGCAAGGCAAAGATAAATCCCCACGGCAGCGACGTCTCCGTACCGTAAATCTCCGAATTAAAAAGATTTCCCAGCCGTACCAGCCCGCCGACCAGCGGCACCACAATCACAACCCGCTCCAGCGCCCACAAATAATTCCGCTTTGCCTTTCTGCACCACCACCACACGCCGATTAGAATCCCAATCGCCCCCCCATGGCTCGCCAATCCCTGATAACCGATGAACTCCAGCTTCGGCGAAAAGCGCACCGGAAGAAAAACCTCCAGCGGACTCTCCAAAAACATCTCCGGCTGATAAAACAGACAATGACCAAGGCGCAGTCCTATCAGCGTCCCAACAAAAACCGACACCGCAAAACGATCGAACAGCCCCGCCGGCAGCCCTTCCCGCCGGAACATATATCTTACCAGCGCCGCCGCCACAATAAAGCCCCCCACCATCAATATCGAATAATAACGAAGATGCACCGGCCCGAGGGTAAAAAACTCCGGATTCACATCCCAATACACACTTAAAAAATGTCCCATAAAATTAATTGTTATTTAATAATTAGTAATAAATAGTTGCTATTTGTGCTTCTCCAGCGTAAATGCAAACGTAGTGCCTACATTCAATTCGCTCTTAACATTAATCGTTTCCCCGTGCGCATCAATTATATGCTTCACAATCGCCAGCCCCAGCCCGCTACCTCCATGCTCGCGCGACCGGTGCTTGTCCACGCGGTAGAACCGCTCGAATATCCGCAACAGGTTCTCCGCCGAAATCCCGATACCATTATCCGACACCTCCACCAGTATCCGGTCGGGCATGTTGGAAAACTGCACAACCGTCTCCCCTCCGTCACGCCCGTAGTTAATCGAATTTCCCACAAGGTTCATCAGAATTTGTGAAATCCGCTTACGATCGGCATACACCATAATCCGCCCGCTGACCGGCCGCTGCACCCGCAACGTAATTTGCTTCTTCTCCGCATTCAACTCCTGCGCCTCAAAAATCTCCTCCACCAGCAGCACCACATTGAACGACGTTTTATGCAGCACCGTATCGCCCGTCTCCAGCTTGTTAATCGTCTCCAATTCATCAATCAGATTAATCAACCGCTCGACATTCCGCTCACAACTCTCCAAATATCTCCGATTAATCGACGGATCTTCAAGCCCCCCATCGAGCAATGTCAAAATCTGCCCCTGCACTGCAAATATCGGCGTCTTCAGCTCATGCGACACATTCCCCAAAAACTCCTTCCGGTACTGCTCCATAGCCGACAGCCGACTGATTTCTTTCGTCTTCTCCTCCGCCCAATGCGCCACTTCCTTATTCACCCGCTCCACAATATCGCCTCCCCGCGAATCCATCCGCAACTGCTTACGCACCGTGCTCATATTGTAGATTGTTTTATATATCGGCACAATCTTTTTTATAATATAATCCTTTAACAGGATACGGACAATGAAATACAACCCTGCGCCCGCCGCCCCATTGATCGCCAGAACCGTCACCGCCTGCCGTGCGTCGTCGAAAACCAGCGTGCAGGCCGTACTCACCGCCGTAGCCATCAAAGCCACAAGCAATGCAATAGTATTATGAGAAGAAAAATTCATCGTATAAATCGTGTAAATACACTTAATGGTAATCGTTTCCCGAATTGATCCTGCAAAAACAGTTCCCCCGATTCCTGCACTGTCCCCGTCCCAAACGCCGCGGCAACCGCCGTATCGGCTACCAGAGCCGAGAAACCGTTAGAATAAAGATTCAGCACACAAAAACTGTCTTTCGACATCAAAATTTTAGCACACTCCTGTAGCAGTTCCCACAGGCACTCGTCCAATTTCCACCGCTCCCCTTCAGGCCCGTGCCCGTACGCCGGCGGATCGAGGATCAAACCGCTGTACATATTCCGGCGACGCGCCTCACGCCTGACAAACTTCAGCGCATCTTCAACCACCCACCGGATACCGTCGATGCCGCTCAGTGTCATATTCTCCCGCGCCCAGCCCACCACCTGCCGCACCGCGTCTAAATGCACCACATCGGCGCCCGCAGCCCGCGCCGCCAGCGACGCCGCACCCGTATAGGCAAATAAATTCAACACCTTCGGCCGCTCGCAAGACAACCCCCGAACTGCCGAATAAATATAATCCCAATTCGGCGCCTGCTCGGGGAACACCCCCACGTGCTTAAATGCCGTCAGCCCCAGCCGCAGGCGAAACTGCAACGCTCCCCGGCGATAATCGACCGGCCATTGGTCGGGCATCCTTTGTATGCGGTTCCACGTGCCGCTATCCTCCCGACCCATCCGCCCGAATCCCGCACCGGTGCTGTATGCCGTATGCATTAGTCGCTGCCACTCCGCGTCGGGCAATGTCTTTCCCCACACGGCCTTTGGCTCCGGGCGCGCCAATACGTATTCGCCGAAGCGTTCGAGCTTTTCAAACTCCCCGCTGTCGATCAACGCATAATCGTTCCAATATTCCGGTGTCAGCAACAACATAAATTAAACAAGGGTGCAAATGTACGGGAAATATTTTAAATTATGAATTACGGAGCTGATGGGGTGTCTCTCAGATTGACGCATATGAACGATGAACGATGAATGTCCCATCCTGATATAGATTGACAGTTATAAGAGGGAATAATATGTGTGTCCCGTCCTGAAAAAAATTGAAATAACAAAAGTAGTAGAAACCGGTCAACTTTTTTCAGGACGGGACATTCCGTAAATCGGAAAAATCATCTACCTTTGCAGCTTCAAATTTTTTAAAAATATATAACATGACAACTCAACAACTTTTTTGGTTTATCCCTGCGGCCTCCTTTCTGGCGTTGGGTTTTGCCTATTATTTTTTCCGGATGATGATGAAAGAAAGCGAAGGTAACGACACGATGAAATCCATTGCCCGCTACGTGCGCGAGGGCGCTATGGCGTACCTCCGACAGCAGTACAAAATAGTAGTAATTGTGTTTATCGTCCTGGCGCTTTTCTTTGCCGTGCTGGCTTACGGCTTCGGGGTACAGAACCCGTGGGTGCCGTTTGCGTTCCTTACCGGTGGTTTTTTCTCCGGGCTGGCGGGCTTTATCGGCATGAAAACAGCCACCTTCGCTTCGGCACGCACGGCCAATGCCGCACAGCATTCGCTGAACAGGGGGCTGCGCGTGGCCTTCCGCTCAGGTGCGGTGATGGGACTGGTGGTGGTGGGGCTTGGACTGCTCGACATCTCGGCATGGTACCTTATATTGGATGCTTTTGTGGATGGCGCTACAGAGGCACAAAAGATAGTGATTATTACCACCACGATGCTCACCTTCGGCATGGGCGCTTCGACCCAGGCGCTGTTTGCCCGCGTGGGCGGTGGCATCTATACCAAAGCGGCCGACGTAGGCGCCGATCTGGTGGGCAAAGTCGAAGCCGGCATCCCGGAAGACGACCCGCGCAACCCCGCCACCATTGCCGATAACGTGGGCGATAACGTGGGCGACGTCGCCGGCATGGGCGCCGACCTCTACGAAAGCTACTGTGGGTCGGTGTTGGCTACGGCGGCATTGGGCGCTTCGGCTTTTTACGTTTCCGGCGGCGAGATGCAGCTGAAAGCCGTCTTCGCCCCGATGCTGATTGCGGCGGTAGGCATCGTGCTGTCGATTTTTGGGATTTTTTTAGTACGTACCCGTGAAAACGCCGGCATGAAACAATTGCTGCGGGCGTTGGGCAAAGGCGTAAACATCAGTTCCGCATTAATTGCCTTGGCCTCGTTCGGTATTTTATATGCGCTGGAGATTCAAAACTGGATCGGCCTGTCGTTTTCCGTTATCAGCGGGCTGGTGGCCGGCATTATTATCGGACAGGTAACAGAATATTACACGTCGCACTCCTACAAACCGACGCAGCGGATTGCCAAAAGCGCCGAAACCGGCCCGGCCACCGTCATCATTTCCGGCATCGGAACGGGGATGATTTCAACAGCCATACCGGTTGTAACCATCGGCGCGGCGATTATCATGGCCTACCTGTGCGCTATTCAATTTGATATTCAAAATATGATGTCGGCATCCAATTTAAGTCTGGGACTGTATGGCATCGGGATTGCGGCCGTGGGGATGCTTTCGACCTTAGGTATCACACTGGCCACCGACGCCTACGGGCCGATTGCCGACAACGCCGGCGGGAATGCCGAAATGAGCCGGCTCGACCCCGAAGTGCGCAACCGCACCGACGCGCTCGACGCGCTGGGGAACACAACCGCCGCCACGGGCAAGGGCTTTGCCATCGGCTCGGCAGCCCTCACGGCGCTGGCGCTGCTGGCATCGTATATCGAAGAAATAAAAATCGGTCTCCAGCATATCGGGCAAACGGTGCTGACGCTGCCCACTGGCAAGAGCATCGCCGTGGCAGACGCCACAATCCCCGACCTGATGAGCTATTACCGGATTGATTTAATGAACCCGAAAGTGCTTATAGGCGCCTTTATTGGCTCCATGACGGCGTTCCTGTTCTGCGGGCTGTCGATGAATGCCGTCGGCCGCGCCGCTCAAAGCATGGTCGAGGAAGTGCGCCGCCAGTTCCGTGAAATCAAAGGCATCCTCACCGGCGACGCCACGCCCGACTACGCCCGTTGCGTCGCCATTTCGACCAAAGGCGCCCAGCGTGAAATGCTCTTGCCGTCGCTGCTGGCGATTATTATTCCGGTGGGCATGGGGCTACTCTTCGGCGTGGCCGGCGTGATGGGGCTGCTCATCGGTGGCTGCTCCACGGGCTTTGTGCTGGCCGTGTTTATGGCGAATGCCGGCGGCGCGTGGGATAATGCCAAAAAATTTATCGAAGAAGGACACTTCGGCGGCAAAGGTTCCGACCACCACAAGGCCACCGTGGTCGGCGATACGGTCGGCGACCCCTTTAAGGATACTTCCGGCCCGTCGCTCAATATCCTTATCAAACTGATGAGTATGGTATCAATCGTGATGGCCGGATTGACCGTGGCATTCAGCCTGCTTTAAATGGTACGAGGCGTGGGATTACAATCCCGTTAATCTGTTTTTCCGCATCCGTATTTTGCAATTGAAAAAAATATTCGTAGCTTTGCAAACCAAAAAAATAATAAAATGAAAAAAATAGAACTTATTGCAGGAATCATCCTGACATTGGCAGTAGCCGGATTATATGTATTGTACTTCTGGGGCGATGCGGACGGCAGGCCTGCCGGCAACGCGCCGGGTGAAATGGTACTGGCAACCGGGGAGGCGGCGCCCGAAGGAAGCATCGTGTATCTGCAAATCGACTCGTTAATCAGTGGGTATGACATGTTCCATGATTTAAAAAATGAATTGGAGACCAAAGCCAAAGGCATGGAAGACGACTTTTCGAAACGCAGCAAAACTTTCGAGCGTAGCGTTAACGACTATCGGGAAAAAGTAACAAAAGGGCTAATCACCCGTTCGCAAGCCGAGCAGCAGGAACAGCAATTGGCGCAAAAGCAGCAGGAACTGGCTACGTACAGCGAAAAACTGCGTGGCGAACTGGCTGAAGAAGAAGCCGTCATGCTCCGCCGCATTCACGACGCCATCGTAACCTACCTGCAGGAATACAACAAGGAACGCAACTATTCGTTGATCATCAGTACCAATGCATCGACCAGTGTGATCCTGCAAGGCCACCCGGGTCTCAATATTACACAGGAAATCAAAGACGGCATGAATGCCTCTTACGTGCGGCCGAAGTAAGGCGTACGCAGGCAGAAAAGATGAAAGAATGAAACGGTACAGGGTGGCTACGCAGGCCGCCCTGTATCTTTTCATCCTTTTACCCTGCGCGTCAATCCATAAATTTTCCCTACCTTTGCATCCATGAAAAATATCCGCAACTTTTGCATTATTGCGCATATCGACCACGGGAAAAGCACGCTGGCTGACCGGCTGCTCGAAGCCACGCATACTCTCTCGGCACGCGAAATGGAAGCACAGGTGCTTGATTCGATGGAGCTGGAAAAAGAAAAGGGCATCACAATCAAAAGCCATGCTATTCAGATGAACTATGTACACGACGGCGACAATTATGTACTCAACCTGATTGATACGCCGGGGCATGTCGATTTTTCGTATGAGGTATCGCGGGCGATTGCTTCGTGCGAAGGCGCACTGCTGGTAGTCGATGCCACGCAGGGCATTCAGGCGCAGACAATCTCCAACCTGTATCTGGCGCTGAATCATAACCTGGAAATTATTCCGGTCATCAATAAAATCGACATGGACGCCGCGATGGTCGAAGACGTGCGCGACCAGATTGTCGATCTCGTCGGCTGCCGTCCTGACGAGGTGCTTTGTACCAGCGCCCGGACAGGCATCGGCGTTAACGATATCCTGCACGCCATCATACAGCGCGTGCCGCCGCCGGCAGGCAGCGAAGACGAACCGCTGCAGGCCCTGATCTTCGATTCGGTATTCAATTCCTTTCGCGGCATTATCGCGTATTTCAAAGTCCAGAACGGCGTCATCCGCAAGGGCGACAAGGTGAAATTTTTCAATACCGGCAAAGAATATGAGGCCGACGAAATCGGTATCCTGCAGCTGAAAATGTGTCCGCGCAGCGAAATCCGCACCGGCGATGTGGGCTATATTATTTCCGGCATCAAAACCGCGCCGGAGGTGAAAGTGGGCGATACGATTACGCATGTCGAACACCCTTGCCGGGAAGCTATCGCAGGCTTCGAGGAGGTGAAGCCGATGGTGTTTGCCGGTCTTTATCCGGTCGATGCCGACGAGTACGAAGACCTCCGCGCGTCGATAGAAAAGCTGCAGCTGAACGACGCCTCGCTGACCTTCGAGCCGGAGTCTTCGCTGGCGCTGGGGTTCGGCTTCCGGTGCGGCTTTCTGGGGCTGCTGCACATGGAAATTATTCAGGAACGGCTCTACCGCGAATTTAACATGGATGTGATTACAACGGTGCCCAACGTGTCGTACATTGTACATACCACGCAGGGCGATGCGCTGCACGTGCATAACCCGTCGGGGCTGCCGGCGCCTACGCTTATCGCCCGTATCGACGAGCCGTATATCCGGGCGCAGATTATTTCCAAATCGGAATACTACGGCGCGATTATGAAACTCTGTCTCGACAAGCGCGGCGTACTGAAAGGGCAGCATTACCTCACCAGCGAGCGCGTCGAACTGACGTATGACATGCCGCTGGCCGAAATTGTCTTCGATTTTTATGACAAACTGAAAAGCATTTCGCGCGGCTATGCTTCGTTCGATTACCATACCATCGGCTATGAGCAGGCTGATTTAGTGAAGCTCGACATCCTGCTCAACGGCGAGCAGGTCGATGCCCTGTCGTGCCTTATTCACCGCAGCAATGCGTATGATTTCGGCCGCCGGATGTGTGAAAAGTTGAAGGAACTGATCCCGCGTCAGCAGTTTGACATTGCGGTACAGGCGGCCATCGGCGCGAAAATCATCGCCCGCGAAACTATCAAAGCCCTGCGCAAGGACGTAACCGCCAAATGCTATGGCGGCGACATCACGCGCAAGCGGAAATTATTGGAAAAACAAAAGAAAGGGAAGAAACGGATGCGGCAGGTCGGCAATGTCGAAGTACCGCAGCAAGCCTTCCTCGCCGTACTTAAATTAGACTGACCGAATCCGGAATTAGCCGGCGCCAATTAATCACATTAGCACATTAATCCCATTAGCACATTAAACATGAGAAATTTTTTTGGCAACATGCCTCCTGTCGTGCGGAATCTTATCCTGATAAACGCCCTGATGCTGCTCTTCACATCGCTTTCCAACCAATTCATGTATGCGCATTTTGCGCTCTATTACCCCGGCTCGCCGATGTTCGAGCCGTGGCAATTCGTAACCTACCTGTTTATGCACGGCGGTATCGGGCATTTGCTGTTTAACATGTATGCCCTGTGGCTGTTCGGGAATGCGCTGGAATACCAGTGGGGCGGGAAGAAGTTTTTAACGTTTTATCTTATTACCGGCATTGGCGCGGCGCTGTTCTACATGCTGGTGTTGTGGATACAGGTACGGTACGCCGAAGCGGCGCTCTCGCCCTGGGAGCTGGAGCAAATATACAACACGATAAATGCCCCCGATTTTGTCGATGAGGTAAGGGCCTTACATGCGCGCGGGTTAGGATATACCGGTCTTTTAGGCATTATGACAACCCCGATGGTCGGCGCATCGGGGGCGGTGTACGGCGTACTGCTGGGCTTTGGGATGCTGTATCCCAATACGGTGCTGCGTTTTCTTTTCCCGCCGGTGGCGTTAAAAGCGAAATGGGTGGTTATCGGCTACGGCGCGTTAGAGTTAGTTTTGGGATTGGTGAACTCCGGCGGCAATATTGCGCACTTTGCGCATATCGGCGGTATGCTGTTCGGATTTATAATGATAAAATATTGGCAACGGAAAGGGAAAATGTACTACTAACCCCGCCTGTTCCTACTTCTGCAGCATGAAAAAAATCGGCAAACTCATTCTCTGGACGCTTCAATTGGCCGGCATGGCGCTTGCCGCGGGGTTGCTGTGCGCTTATCTGGCGCGCTTCGTCAGCCCGGCCGCCACGTGGTTCTTTGCCTTTTTCGGCCTGCTGTTCATGCCGCTGCTGGTGTTGAACACCGCGATGATGCTTTGCTTTCTGGCGGCGAAACGCAAAATCGCCTGGCTGCACCTTGCCGTTATCCTCCCCGCGCTGGTCTTCCTCCCTGCCTACATCCAGCTGCGCAGCGCCGCCGACGCCGACAGTCCCCTGCTCCCCGGCGAGCTGAAAATCCTTTCCTATAACGTCCATCTCTTCCACCTCGATACCAAAACCAAAACCGTGGAGACACTCTCCGACATCGCCGCCTTCGTCGGTCGGGAGGCCCCGGCGGTGGTGTGCCTGCAGGAAGTTGCGCTCTATGATACGAACAGCGTCAAACGGGCTTTTGGCGACTACCCGTACGCCCACTTCCAGTCGCGAAAAATGTTTGGCGACGCCCTGTTTTCGACCGTCACGCTGAGCCGCTACCCGATTACGCACAAAGGCGTCATCATTTTTCCCCAGTCCGGCAACGTATGTATCTTTACGGATATTACCATCGACGGGCAAACCGTCCGCGTCTATAACAATCATCTCGAATCGACGCGGCTCGACCTCGCCCTGAGCTTCGCCCGCCTCAAGCAGGAAGAAAAACGCGGCGAGGAAATCAAAACAGTATCCATCCGCCTGCGCGATGCCTTTATCAAACGCGCCCGACAGGTCGATATGGTCGCCGGACACATTGCCCAATCGCCGTATCCGGCGCTGGTTTGCGGCGATTTTAATGACCTCCCCATGTCCTACACCTACCGCCGCATGAAAGGCGACCGGCACGACTCCTTCATCGACGCCGGCAGCGGCATCCCGACGACTTTCCACAGCGGCATCCCCGCTTTCCGGATCGACTATATCTTCTGCGACCCCGCCTTCAAAACGACCCGCTTTTACATCCCCGACGTACCGTATTCCGACCACTATCCCTCCATCGCCGTCGTAAGGCGATTGGAGCGTTAAATTAAGGACAACGGAAGGCTCGTGGAGTTCCACGGAAGACTCGTGGAGTTCCACGGAAGGCTCGTGGAGTTCCACGGAAGGCTCGTGGAGTTCCACGGAAGGCTCGTGGAGTTCCACGGAAGACTCGTGGAGTTCCACGGAAGGCTCGTGGAGTTCCACGGAAGGCTCGTGGAGTTCCACGGAAGACTCGTGGAGTTCCACGGAAGGCTCGTGGAGGTCAACGGAAGGCTCACTGAGGTCAGTGGAAGGCTCACTATTGTCTATGTTCTATTGTCTATGTTCTCGTAATTCGTAATTCGTAATTCGTAATTAAAAAAGGGTGCAATTTCCGACCGGTCGTAATGCGTGGAGCAGCGCCGGGAGTTAGTTGCCCAGCACGCCGGGTATGTAATTTTCGTATTCGGGGTCGGTTATTACATAAAGCCCGGCAAGCTCGCCGGTTAATCCTGCGGTCAGGTTCGGTATGCCGCTGATGAGGAACTTATTGCCGGAGGGCTGAACGGTTTTGGCGCTCGCCCCGCTGCCTACCGTATGGGTGCCCGAATAAAGCAGATACGAGAGCAGGCTTTCGGCCAGCGCGGCGGCGTAGTTCGAGGTCGTTGTTTCGATATCGGTGAAATAGACATTCCCGTCGGGGTCGATGTTTGTCTTGTAATAGATAGTTACGGAATAGGTCGTGGTGCCGCTCAGGTAGAGGAGATATAATTGCATTCGGTTATTCTCCAAAAATCCTATTCGGAACGACAGCATTGTCCGCGACATGGCCGAGAGCCCCGCTTCCGCCGCCGTATATACGCTCAGGAAGGGGTCGTGCAGGGTGGTTCCGCTGCCGGCATTCAATACCGATTTATCAACGGTCAGGTACTTGTACGTTTTGCCGTAGCCCAGAATGTCGCGGCGCACGGGTGGGCATTTAGAAATCGTAACTTCCTTCACGGGGCTGGCCGTTCCTGTTCCGGCGGCATTGATGGCGGCGACGGAGTAGGAACCGCTTTCGGTGGCGGTATATATCAGACTGGTGGCGCCGGGGATGATTTCCCCGTTGCGTTTCCATTCGTACTTGTCCGTTTCGGGTATCGCGGAGATGGAAAGCCGTACCGAGACCGAATCAACGCCGGTGCAGCGATTGGCATCGCTGCCGCTGATAGGGCCGCAGGCGGCGGGTGGGTACAGTATCCGTGCCGACTGGAGGATGGTTACTTCGGCGGTTTTGTCCACCGAGGTAATGTATATTTTCGCTTGCCGGATATCATAATAGATGTTTTCCCTGACGGTTACCTTTACGTTCTGGTAGCCGACGCCCGATGCGGGTTCGACGGTGATCCATGACGTGGTTTTGGCGGCCGTCCATTTGTCGGAAGCCTGAATGGCGAAGGTTCGTTCGCCGCCATCCTTGCCTACCGACATGGTGCCCTGGTCCACCGATAATTCGACCGACTCGTCGCGTTCGCAGGCTCCGGCCGCCATCAGCGCCAGACCGCACACAAGAAAATAGAATAGCTGTTTTTTCATAACAAATATTGTTTAATGGTGATTAATTACTTAATGTCCCCGGAATATAGCTTGCCGGGTTGCCCACGACATAGAAGCCGCCTAAATTGCCGGTTAATCCCGGCGTGAGGTTGGGCGCCCAGTCGATTTTGAATTTATTGCCGGAGGGGGGGATCACCGTCGCGCTCGCGCCGACCGTCGAAGTCCCCGAATACAGCAGGTAGCTTAGCACATTGGGGGCCATTTTGGGGCCGGTGTTGGCGCCGTTCATGTTGCTGCCGACCGTCCCCGAGGCGATTACAAAATCGGTAAAATAGACGTTCCCGTCGTCGTCGCGATTCAGTTTGAAGATGCCTTCGCCCAAATAATTCGTAGAGCCGGAGTGGTACATGACCCGCAGGCGCATTTGTTCCACGCTCTGGTCGTTCAGCTCGAAGATGATCAGGAGCCTGTCGAGGTCGCGTGTGGCGGAGGTATGCAGGCCGGCTTCGGCGGCGGTATATACGCTCAGGAAGGGGTCGAGCATACTGTTGCCGTTGGCCGTATTCAAGGCAGCCCTGTCGATGGTGAGGATACGGTACATTTTACCTACGCCGAACTCGAGCGGGTAGAACGGCACGCCGAAATCATAGACAGGGTACGCCGTATTGCCGATATTCAGTTCGTAGCCGGTACCGTTCCAGCGGATACGGTCGAACCAAATATCCTTGTACTCGAAGGGTTCGGTGAGCCGGATGTCGTTGTTAAATTCCGGAAATGAGGGGATGGTAACGGTTTGCACCGCTCCGTTGTCGTCAATATAGCTGAACGACGAGAGGCGTTTGCCGATGGAGAGCTGTATCCGAAAGTCGTTAATATCAACGGTGGGGTATTTCAGGGGCTCCCACAGGGCCTCGACGGTAGCCTGGATAGCGACTAATCCCGACGCATTGACTACGGCTTGCCGTTCTTCTGCCGTCGCTTTGGTAAAGATAACCGGGCATTCATGCACGCGGCCGGAGGCTTTAAATTCGTCGCCCCGGATGTCGCCGGAAAGGTGGATGTCATAGTCGGATGTCAGGCCGGCGCCGTAGGAGCCTCCGGGGATGACTAACGCCGGGTCGGCCGGCCAGTGGATGTAGTTATAGCTGTCGAACATCAGGGTAGGGAGCTGCATGGCTTTCAGGCGGTAGCTGCTTTCCTTTTCGGTAGCGGCGGTGGTGGCGTTGATGTCGCCGTACATCACTACGCGGTTGTTCGGCGTAAACTGCGCCCAGAAGCGGTAGGCGCCGCCGGCCGCGCCGCGGTCTAACGTGCCTATGGCAATGAACCAGCCGTTGGGGGCTTCGCAAAGGACGCTTTGGTATTCGGCCAGGGCGGCGCTGAGCCGTTCGTCGGGGCCTGCTCCGAAGAGGTATTGATCCTTATCGTATTCCTTGTCGCACGATGCTGTGCCGAGCAGCAGCATTACAGCGATTAAATAATAGACTGTTTTTTTCATATTCTTTTCTAAATAATGTGTGTGCATTTGTTTTATGTAAAATCATAACCGGTCGATGGCGGCCTGAGTCAGTTCGACCAGCCCGTCGCCGGCGCCGTCGTAGGTTTCGTAGAAATCGATACCCCAGATGGTCTTAAAGTAGGCGACAATAATATTTTCCTTTGCCCGCAGTTTGGCTGCGCCGTCGGTGCCGACGGATACCATGTAGTCTTCAAACCATTCCCGGCCGTACATGAGGATGTAGGCAATGGTTTCGACAAAGTCTTCGTCGGGGTTTGCGCGGGCGTATTCGCTCACAAAGCCGGCCGGCCCA
Organism: Prevotellaceae bacterium; assembly: GCA_031270845.1. Lineage (GTDB taxonomy): Bacteria > Bacteroidota > Bacteroidia > Bacteroidales > UBA932 > JAIRKX01. Next base: position 6,098 of record JAISXF010000045.1, on the reverse strand, counting down.
AATTCGGAGGAGGGCGCCGAGCTCCACGAGCCGGTATAGGATTCGCGGCAGATTGTTTGCCATTCCGTCGGGTAGAGTACCGTCTGGTGCAGGGTATGCCCGAATTCATGTTCGACGGTTCTTAAAACCCGCCGGACGATGGACTTGTCGTTAAGGTCAAGCGTATTTACGCCCAGGATGGCTATTTTATTTCCGCCTTCGGCAAACCCGCGCGTAATGGTTCCGCCGTTATACTGGAACGACCCGACCAGCACATAGCGTTTCGGAGCGAATCGTTTGATGAATGTCTCTCCGGCTTTTTCGATATACGGTTCTATCCATATTTTTTTGATGGCGGTCATCAGTATTTTCACTTGCGGCTCATCTACGGGAACGAAGTTATGCCCCAAATCAAATTCATAGGGATCCCACTTGTATTTTACCTCCATATTGTAAGGCACTACAAACTCATGGTGGAGCCAGTCGTCCAGCTCTGTGCGTTCCCACGTATCGCCGCCCATTCCGAGCAGGATGGCATCGGGGTTCAGTTCTTCTTTGGCGCAGGCAAGCAGTGTTACCGTCAGCACCATTATATACAGTATTTTTTTCATATTCTTTCGTTGTTTAACAAATTTATAATTCATCGTTCATCGTTCATCGTTCATAGTTCATAGTTCAATTGTTTTACCGCGGGTTCGGTTCGAGTCCGAATCCGATGGCTGTTTCCGGGATTTGCCATACGCGGCGCAGGTCGTCGGGCAGCAGGGTGTGCAGCTGGTTGTCCCTGTCCAGATGATTGACCGGTATTTTGTAGCGCAATATATCGAACCAGCGATAGCCTTCGTGGATATATTCCGCTTTGCGCGTATCGAGCAGGGTGAGCATCAGGGCGATTTTATCGTCGTTCCAGGAAGCGGCGCCGAAAGCGTTGTACGTTTTCAGGTAGGTATCGGCCACGGCGGTTCGGTAGTAGTTATTGATTTTCGTCTGGGAAAGCACCATCGTGGTTTCGTTATAGGCGGAACTGACGGTGGTTGTTGCCCCGGCGCGCTGGCGGTAATATACGTTCAGGTCGTTGATGGCTGCGTCGAACATATCCAAATGGATTTCCGCTTCAATCCGGTTGAGCAGGGCTTCTTCGGCGCGGATAAAGGGGAACATAATCATCGGAAGCCCGGAGTCGGTCGTTGTATAGAAGAAGTATTCCGAAAACTTAACCTGGAAATAGGCGTCACTGTAAGACGTGTTATACACCGACCGGAAGGGCCAGTAACCGCCGGTAATATTGACGCCGGAGGGAATGGAGCTTGATGGCGTAACGTACTGGCAGGTCCACGACCGGTTGAGGTTCGAGTATGTTTCGGTGAGCAGGAAGTTATGTTTGCCTTCGGCGGCGCGGAAGGCCTGCCTGATTTCGTCCGACACGGTACCCCAGGTTTTATAGGAGGCAAAATTACCGGTCGCCCATACGTTGGCCGCGTCGGTAAGCGCCACGTTGCCGCCGGGCGCCCGCGTGGGGGTAGGCACCACCTGCGTTGTATGCTCAATGACTTTCTGATATTCGCCCTTATAGAGGTAGAAGCGCGACGCAAAGACGTGCGCGGCTTTGGCCGTAAAGTGGTACGCCGGCACCTTAAACGTGGCTTCGAGGGGCGGGTTTTGCAGCGCTGTTTCAAGGTCGTCCTCGATACGGGCATAGACTTCCGCGACCGACTGGCGGGTATAGTTGGCCAGCACTACCGTTTCGGGTTTGTCGGCATAGGGGATGCCCGGGGCGTCGTTGGCGCCGCCCGGCTCGTAGGTTTTGGCAAAGAGATTAACTAACAGGAAATGCGCAAAGGCGCGGCACAGCAGGGCTTCGCTCCGCTGGGAGGATAATTCCTTCGGGTTGCCCTGCCGTTCGATTTCCGCCAGCGCATGGTTGGCCGTGGCGATGGCCGTATAGCAGGATGTCCAGAAGTCGTCCGGCGAACCGGTCGATGTCGAGCGGGGATCGCGCCAGTAATAGGCGTCTTCGTTAATGTCATAGTAGCTGTAGCCGGCGCGGGGCGATAAACCCTTAGCCGGAACCATACCATCGACCATGGCGTTGGCTACAAGGGCATAGTTTGATTTCGGATAAGCCGACGTGATTAGCTGGCTGATTTTATCCGCCGTGTCCAATTCCGTCCGGTTATCGGGCACGGTATCCAAAAACGTATCGCAGCCCGAAAATACCAGCAGGAATAGAATAAAGAGAGAAACTGTTTTCATCTTTTTCATCTTTTTCATTTTTTTAATTTGTTAGAATGATACATTTAGCGACAGCGTAAGTTGCTTTTGAATAGGCTGGGCTACGCCGCCGGAGATTTGAAATTCGGGGTCCTGGCCTTTCAGTTTTTTATCCGAATAAATCAGCCACAGGTTATTGCCGGTGAGGGTAAACGACATGCCTTTGATCCCCGCCAGCTTCGTGGCTATGGCCTCCGGCAGGGTATAGCTGAGCGAAAGGCTCTTGAGGCGGATGAAATTACCGCTGGCGACCCGTTCGGTGGAATAGTTATAGGTGTTGTACGGGTAGGCGTTTCCCAAATTGGAATAGTAAAACGCATCGAGGATCGAGGGGACGGAGGTGGTGTTTTCGTCGCCCGGAAGTGTCCAGCGGTCGTAAAATTCTTTGGGCAGCGCGTCCATGTCGGAGTAGGACGACCGGAAGGCCGGGTAGAGGCGGATTTTATTGCCGAACTGGTAGCTGAGGAATACGTTCAGCGACAGGTTTTGCCACCGCAGGGTATTGTTGATCCCGCCGGTATAGGGCGGGTCGGTGGGGCCTTCATAGACTAAATACTTGGTCTCCGTGCTTTGCATGTAGGTGGTGTTGGCGGCTGTGCCGCTTTCGTCGAGAAATACCGGCACGCCCGATTCATTCAATCCAAGATACTGCACCGAAAACAGCGACGATACCGGATAGCCTTCGATATTGCCGCCTTCCGGCCGGACTGCGTCGTAGATTCTCGGAAGGGCTTCGGAGCGGGTAATTTCGTTGTAGGCATAGCCGAAGATGGTATTCATCCGCCATGTCCAGTCCTTTGTCCGAATAAAGGTCAGCCCCAGGGTCAGGTCAACGCCTTTGCCTTCCATATCGGCATAGTTGGCCTTTTTGCGTTTCTCTCCCCCGATACCCGAAGTGTTGATGTCGCTAATCAGGTCATAGCTGTCGCGTTTCCAGTATTCGGCCGTCAGGCTGACGCGGTTGTCGAACAGCATTACGTCGAAGCCGAGATTGAGGGTGTAAGCTTTTTCCCAGGTCAGTTCCGAATTGGCCAGCGAGTAAAGGTAGAGGGAGGCTTCCGTTTCGCTCGACAGAGGCCGGCGGGTTACGCGGCTGTAGAACGTGGCGGCGGTGCTTGCCAGGTTGGGCGGCATAGAGGCCACCAATCCGTAGCTGGCTTTAATATCGAGGTTATTAATAAACCGCAGGTTTTCCATAAACGGTTCGTTGATGATATTCCATTTCCCGCTCACCGTCCAGGTAGGCAGCCACCGTGCCGACGACGATGTGCCGAGCTGGTTGCTCCCCTCGTAGCGGCCGGTGATGGCTATGGCATAGCGTTCCTTAAACAGGTAATCGGCATTAAAGTAGAACGCCGCCCCGCGGTCGCGCGTGGTGGACATGCTGTAGTAGTTCAACCCGGCTTCGGTTTCCTTTTTGATAATCCGATAATCGAGATTGACAATCCCGCCGCTGTTATACTGGTAGCCGAACCCGTTGTTGGAATAGCTCTGCCGGTCGGCCGATCGCACCTGCATCCCCGCGACGGCATTCACTTTATGGTCGTCGCCGAACTGTTTGTTATAATAGAAGCTGCCGCGTACGTCGTAGCTCCACATCGTATTGTCGAAACGGTTATACAGCCCGCCGTAGGGCATTACTACAGCCGGCTCTTCGTTCGGTTTGTCGGGGTCTTTGTAGAGGTTCCCGTTGCGTCCGCGAATGGTTGAGTTATCGTCCATCCGGTAGGATTCGGCCATGTTCGACCCCTCTTCGACCATGTGTTCCCGAATGGTATTCATATACCGGATAGCCCCGATAGCCGCGAACCGCAGCCCTTCGGTGAGCTTCAAGGAGGCTTCGCCCTGCAGTTTGACGTCGATTACCTGCAGCTGCATGGTATTTTTCTCCAATTCGTTCATAATATTAAACGGCGCATAGTTGCGGGTAAAGTATTCGAGGTTCCCGTCTTCGTCATACAGTGTCATGGCGCGGCTTGTGTTGATGGCATAGCTGAAGGGGTTGATGTCGAACGCGCGTTCATACTGTCCGGCGACAACGTCGCTCACGCGGTTTTGCGACCCCGGCGTATGCTGCTGCCGGAACGACCCGGTAGCCCCTACCGCGACATCGAGGATTTTATTCACCTTATAATCGTTTCGGAAATTCATCGTATAGCGCTTCACGTCGTCGGCCACCGTCCACCCGTTGTCGTTATAGAAGCCAATGGATGCGTAAGTTTTGGAGCTTTGCGAACCGCTCGAAAAGCTTAACGAATGCTCCTGCACAAACGAATTGCGGAACAGCAGGTCGAACCAGTCCGTATTTGCATACGCATACCGGTTGAGGAAGGCGCGTTTGGCAACATCCGTATTTTCGAGGGGGAAGCTGTTGGTTTCCTCGTCATACTGCAGCAGCTTAAACATTTTCCCATATACGCCCCAGTTCGACTTGTTGATAATCCCCGTATCGAGCCAGCCTTTGCGCTCGAGTTCGGCGAGCACCGACATCTGGTCGGCGGAGTTCATAATATTAAAATTGCTGTATGTCGGCTTTAGCTGCACCGCGAAGTTGCCGGTATATTTTATCACCGGTTTCCCTTCCGTCCCGCGTTTGGTGGTGATGACCACCACGCCGTTCATCGCCCGGGCGCCGTAAAGCGCCGTCGCCGCCGCGTCCTTCAGGATATCGAACGACTCGATGTCGCTGGCATTTAAGCCCGCGACAGCCGAACCGAGCAGCGTCATCGGGTCGCCGCTCGAGAGCTGGTCGTTCGACACATTCACCATATCTTCCAGAATAACGCCATCGACAACCCACAGCGGCTTGTTTTCGCCGTTAATGGAAGTCGCCCCGCGTACGCGGATTTTCGGCGCCGCGCCGAACGTGCCCGATACATTCTGCACCGACACCCCCGCTGCCCGACCTTCGAGCATCCGCCCGACATCGACAATCCCTTCCGTACGCATGTCTTCGGCTTTCAGTTTTACCGACGAGCCGGTAAAATTCCGCCGTTCCACCTGCTGGAAGCCCGTTACTACAATCTCATCGAGCATGGTGGACGACGGTTTCAACGACACCGAAATCTGCGTCTTTCCGCCCACAGCCACCTCAACGGTTTCATAGCCGAGGAACGAAAACTGCAGCGTCGCGCCCGCCGGTGTCGTGATTGAATAGCTGCCTCCTTCGTCGGTCATTGCCGACACCGTCGTACCTTTCACCGCCACCGACACAAACGGTATCGGTTCGTGCGTCGAGGCGTCGGTTACAACCCCGCTGACGCGCACCTGCGAATAGATAAAAGAACTGCTCAGCAGCATTAAAAATAAAAGTCCTGTGTTTTTCTTCATAAATAAATGTTTTTGTTAGATTTGAATTTCATTTTAGTGATTTTTCCATCGTGTTAAATATGGTTATAGGAACGCCGCATAGCCACGCCCACCGAGCCGCATAAAGCGAAAAGCCCGATGACGCATGGCAGTATTGCTTTTCTCCGCCGCCGGACGCGCTTCGGAAGGATAGCTGTAACTGACTGACTTTAAAAAAATTGGGGGGGGGGGGGGGGGGGTAAATTATAAATCAAAAAAGCCGGAGGATTAAAAGCCGGCTGCGCCGAAGAACAGCAAGGTTTTCCGGCGCCCTGGAAAAGGATATTTGATATAGCGGTCATACGCCTGTTTAAATTTAGAGGGCAAAGATAGGAATTTTTTTAATTAAAAATTACGAATGACGAAGTATGAAGTATGAAGTATGAAGTATGAAGTATGAAGTATGAAGTATGAAGTATGAAGTATGAAGTATGAAGTATGAAGTATGAACGGCGACAGGCGAGTAACCTTATATATTGTATCCGCCGCAGGCCGTTCAT
>JAISXF010000001.1 GCA_031270845.1 Prevotellaceae bacterium | reverse complement strand
TGCCACGGCGTGCTTCGATTGACGTATCGTGAGGGCATTGTTGGCCGAGTCGGCGCGGCCGATAACGACGCCATCATGCACGATGTCAGGGTCGGAGAAGAAGGCGATGCGGGGAGCCGTATTCCCGTCGGGGAAGTTGCTCCCGGCTTCGTAGGTCATCACGGTAGAGTACCACGCCGCCGCCGCGTTTTGTCCGCGATAGCCCGACGAGTAGTCGAACAGGCCGGGGCCGGGGGCGATTTGCTGTCGCCAGTGGTGGCCGCAGCCCATGTTATGGCCGATTTCATGTACGACCGTGTAAGTCCACGACGACTGCTGTACGCGAGAGAGCGCGAAGCCGTAGGTTGGCCTGCCGTTTCCCGGGATATACGCATTGAGCAGCCACGCGACCCCGCCGGTAAAATCGACGAGAGGCATGAACACCACCAGGTCGGCACGGTATTCTTTCCGAAGGGCATGCACCTCGTCCATGTACCCGTCGCCGGGGTCGGTTATACGCTCCAGGTCGGCATCCGAATCGACTTCCGTATAATCGGTCTTATGCTTGTAGGCGAGGGTGAATGTAACATTTGTCAGCGAGTTAGCCATTACGGTGTTCGACCGCAACATCGCCTGGTCGATGACATTGTCGATGCTCGTATAATGTGCCGCCGCATACTGCTCGGCTGCCTCGGTGTAAACAAACAACAGGTTGATTGTTACAGCATCGGTCAGCGTGTCGGGGGGGAATGTGCAGTCGTCGGCATCGGCTTCCAGGGCGCCGGGAGGCGCGTCGTAATGACCGCTATCGGCATGGTCATCATGGTGATGCTCATCGGCATCGGTACAGGAAAGATCATACTTGCGCATGTCCGAGAGGCGGATTTTGGCAAGATAACTGACCCCGTCTTTAGTGCTGACGAGATATTGCTCATCGCGTCGCGGGATGTCAATCGACATCGATAAACCGGCGTCCGACAACGATATAAAGCAGTATGCCGTCTCGTCATCGACGATTTTGGCCGTAATGCCACGCACGCCGTCGAACGAAACCGTTACATTATCAATAACGGCGCTGTATTGCGCATCGTCAAACAAATCGAGCAGCAGGAGCCGGCCCTTGTCGGCGGCGCCTATCTCGGCAAGCTGACGGTTATGTTCAAACCGCCTGCAGGCGATGGCCTCAGGCGGAAACAGCCCCTTCGACAGCGTGCCGTTCTTTTCGGCAAGGAACCCCCGAAGGGAGGACTCGTGATTAATATTGAGGCTTCGCGGCGCGCGGCCGGCATCGAAGCCCGTAGCCATCAACAGGCAAAGCAGGCACAGGGCGGGACGTGCCGTAAAATGATACATGAAATGTAAAAGGCGGTTTTTCATAAAAACTTTTTTTTGAATAAAAAATACGGGATGCATTATATTGACGTTTTTTTCTTTTTATAAAATGACATATACTGTGGACAAATTTCACACAAAAGTACATAAAATTCTCTGGGGATACAAATCGCCGCACATTATTTTATCGTAAAGGTAACAATTTTTTTCCCGCTGTACTTGCCCTTACCGCTGATGATAATGGCGGCGGTGCCGGGGCTTGTGTTGTTACGGAACGCGACCGTGAAGTCCTGCCCCAAAAAAAGTGGGGTGAGGGTGTCTCCGTCGGCGGTCGCGTGCCGGTAGTTGACCGACGGAACAACCGTTACGGGGTTTCCTGTAAACGGCTGCGGCGGTATCATTTCCACCGTCAGCGCGCCTGCCGCACCTATATCTTTACGGGCGCCGCGGTAGTGTTGCTCGTGGGTATAACCGATATTGGTATTGACGCGGTTGATAAAATCGTCGAACACGGCAGGATTACTGCCGACTATCGCCGCCGCGTTGATGTAATCGATAATTTTAGAATAGACTGCCTCAGTGTCCTTGCGGACATCGCGGAGACGCCCCTTCGGCTTGTTAGCCGACTCGGTCATACGTTCCTGAATCAATACGTCGAAGACGGCCGATGCGTCGGCAAGTTCGGCAACCCATGGCGTGAGGCCTATTAGTTCGGCCTTTTCTGCATATTGCGGACTGCGAAGCTTCTCGATAATCATGTTTGCTGTCAGAAGCGTACCCATGTAGCTTTTCCGGCGAGCATCTCCGTGGCTTCTGCAAAACGCGTCGATACTGCGTGCGGCGTCTATCATTAGCGGGTTGAAGTGGTGCAACGCTGCCGACACAACCTTATTTATGCCCGTGAAGCAGCGGTCGATACGCTTGTCGGCTTCCGCGATATACTTTGTGTATTCGCTCATTTTCATCACACGAATCAGCTCGATTTCCCTGTCTAACCGTTCGACAAACGACGGATACAGTTCGACAATCAAGCTTTTGATTTCCGGCGACGCATCGAGCAGTTCGCGGAAACCGACCAGAAAACTACCGTGTATTTCTGCGGTAAGATAACTGAAATAAATAGCTTTAATCCTGTTCATTGTTTTATATAATTTAACCTGTTATATTTTTATTCTGTAATTTGTTTCATCGTTTCATCCTGCGGTTGGTTTCATCCTGCTGCCGGCGTTATCAATTCCCCCGCTTCGGCTCGACTGTTGAAGTTTGCAACGCGCCAGCCGAATTTTCGGCTCGTATGGTGCGTTTTTCGACATGCCGTCCGAATTTTCGGCTCGTTTGCCGAACTTTTCGACACGCCAGCCGAAAATTCGGCTGGCGTGTCGAACTTTGCAACACGCCGTCCGAATTTTCGGCTGGCGTCCCGAACTTTTCGACGCCAAAGCCGAAGCGGGGGATTGAATAAATATCGTTGCATCTGTCTAATGTCTAAAAGTCTATTGTCTAAAAATCTTTGCATCTGTCTAATGTCTAAAAGTCTATTGTCTAAAAATCGTTGCATCTGTCTAACGTCTAAAAGTCTATTGTCAAAAAATCGTTGCATCTGTCTAATGTCTAAAAGTCTATTGTCTAAAAATTTTTGCATCTGTCTAATGTCTAAAAGTCTATTGTCTAAAAATCGTTGCATCTGTCTAATGTCTAAAAGTCTATTGTCAAAAATCTGTTCCTGAAAGCGGCACATATAATGGCGGCGCTCACTGCTGCATTCAGTGACTCCGACGCCCGGCTCCCTTCGGGAAACGACGGTATCAGCAGCCGATGCCGCACCGCGTCGGCCACCGCCGCCGAAATGCCCTTGCTTTCGTTGCCGATGACAATAACTCCGCCGGTTGTCAGCGGCGTACGGTAAACATTGGCGCCGTCTAAAAAAGCCCCATATACGGGCATCTGCTGCGCGGTTTTCCGTAAAAAATCGGGCAGCGCGGTGTAATACACAGGCACGCGGAATATCGCGCCCATCGTCGCCTGCACCACCTTCGGGCTGTAGCAATCGACCGTGTCGGGCGAGCATACGACGTGGCGAATGCCGAACCAGTCGGCTGTGCGAATAATCGTTCCGAGGTTGCCGGGGTCTTGAATATGGTCTAACGCCAGCGCCAGCTCGTTGTTGCCAATCGCAGGGTACGGCGCCCGCACCGGCTGCGCGACTACCGCCAGCGCCGATGTCGGCGTCGTGAGATGGCTCAGGCGCTTCATTGTGGCCTCGTTAACGACCTCCGCCGCCGCCTGCTTTCCGCCCCATGTAAGCGGTTTGGTAACCACCAGCCGGCGGATTTCAAATGCCGACTCAAGCAGCTCGTGAATCATCTTATCGCCTTCTACTGTAAAAAGATGCGCCGCGTCGCGGGACTTCTTCTGGCCTAATGATTTTATCTGTTTGATGTCTGCCGTCGTCATAGAACGTTTAAAATTTGTTCCTTCATCTTCTCTAACTCGTCCTTCATCTGCACCACCAATTTCTGGATGTCAACCTGATTGGCTTTTGAGCCGAGGGTGTTTATTTCACGCCCCATCTCTTGCGCGATAAACCCCAATTTCCGTCCGACGCCCGCGCCCTCCTCAATCGTTTGCATAAAATATTTGCAGTGTTGAACGAGGCGTATCTTCTCTTCCGTAATGTCAATTTTTTCAAGGTAATACAGCAGTTCCTGCTCGAACCGGTTTTTGTCGTATGACGGCTGCCCGATGGTTGTCAGCAGCCCCCCGATGCGCTGCCTGACGCTCTCAATGCGTTGCTGCTCAAACTTACTGACGCTCGCGAGCAGATCCACTATCCGGTCAACCCGCATTTGGATGTCGGCAAGCAGCGCACGCCCCTCGTCCTCCCGAAAACGGTCGAAGTCGGTGAGCGCCTCCTGCAGGCAGAGCAACAATGTGTCCCACTCCGTATCAGGCACTTCTGTGGACGACGTATCCATCACTTCGGGCAATCGCAGGATGACTTGCGCCACCCGCTCTTTTTTTGCCGACGACCCAATGCTCTGAAGCAGTGAATCAATCTGTCTGTAATACGCCACAAACCGTTGTCTGTTCAGCGTTGCCGGCGCCTCCGCGTCCTCGTCGGCGAGTGTTATCAGGACTTCCACCTTACCGCGTTGCACGACGCGCGTCAGAGAGGTGCGCAATGCGTTTTCCTTTTCACGATAATGTGCAGGCATCTTGAATGTTATATCAAGCGCCTTACTGTTGAGCGACCGCAGCTCGACTTTTATTTTTTTCTTTTCCACGGCACGTTCGGCCTTCCCGTAACCTGTCATTGATTTTACCATACTGTTGATTTTGTTATAATTAAAAATTGCATATTATCCCTGCTGTGCATCTGCCGCCGTTCCTTTGGAGGGGGTATCAGGGAGGTGGTCGAGGAGCGCCTCGCCGAGCCCAATGCGGTATCCCTGCGACACATACACCACCCGACCGAATGAATCGGCGATGATGAATACCGGCTTATCGCCGGATAAAATTTCGAGTGACGATTCCAGCATGCGCTGGATGCTCCCGCCGGCGTCGTAACCAAAGGCCGCAGCCGATGGCAGACGCGGGTATTTTGCCGCCTCAAATGCCTGCAGCTGTGTGCTGTTCGCGAACAGCATCAGGAACGGCCGACCCCACTGTTCAAGCTCCCCGGCAACGGTTTCAAGGGCATGCAGGGCATGGACGGTCGGCTCGGTTTCGCCGTCGAGCAGCGCCAGCACGAAATATCCCCTGCCGACAGTTTGCAGAATAGTACCATCGGCATGGGTGGCCGTCCTGTACTTCGCTTCCGCGTCGATATTCCCGATGACTTGCAGGCCGTTATTATTTTCAGGCACCACCAGCGGCAGGGAGACAGTCTCCCTTTCGGCGATATTGAAAAACGTCATCCTGCCTGTAACAGAGCCGTCTGCCATACGCCTTCCGGTGGTCAGCAACCAGTAACCGTTATTGATGGCAACGGTTTTACCAATCAGATTTGTCTCGCCGAAAACCGTGCCGTGCGCGTCGATGCCCACCGCCGGGAAGCGGCCGCCGGCATATTCCGAGAGCGTGTAATGGGTCTCATATCTTGGCGTTTTCAGCGCCTTGTCCGCCGTGAAGGTCAGCCGCAAATACCCTTGCTGCCCGCCCACTGCGCTATGCACCGGCGTTGCCTTATGGGGCTTCGAGGGATCGTTCGTATTCATTGAAAATGAATACCATTGCCCCTTATAAAAGTACTCCCCGCAATGCCCTGATGCCGCTATCCGCGCCGGCACCCCCAGCGTACGGAGGAATCCGACAGCGGTAATTGTCAGCGAGTACGCATCACCGCGCTTCGTGCTCACTGTCTTGCCAATACTGACGGGTATATGCTGCGGATTGTAGGTGTCGTCGCGATGAAACGCCGAAGAAAACCGGTGCAGCGCCTCGTTTGGGTCGGGGTCTTTTGTGTTATTGTCAAAAATAATAGAGGAAAACAGCGAACGACAGGCCGATAGCGGCTCATTCGCTATGCGCGGATTGAGTACATAGCGGACAAAGAGCGCCGTATCGGTCGGGAACTCAGTACGCGACAGGGTGAAATGAAAATCTTCATACAGGGTAGCCGCTGCCGCATCACGCAGGTCTTTTTCTGAAATCGTCGCCAGCAACTTCAATGTCCAGGGGCGTTCTTCGGGCGTCGCCATGCGCATAAACCGCGCTATTTCTGAAAAATTACCCCGCGCCGCGCGCATGTACTTCCACACTTCGGCTCGATCAAGCGCCAGCTCGTCGGCCAGCGTATTCGATTGTGTTTCCGTATAAAACGTCGCTTCATACTGCTTGCGCAGGGCGTCTCCTTTTTCTTTCCGCAGGTCGTTCTGCTTGCGCTGTGTCTCTGTTAAATGCGTCGTTACCGGCACTTCTACAGGCGGCGTAACCGTAAAATCGAACACCGCCTCGCTGCCCTCCTGCATTGATAAATCGACAGTTACATGCTCATCCTCCGCTGCAAGGATGGCAAAGCCGAAGCGTGTTCCGCTGCGCGCCCGCACCAGCGCATCCCCCAAACCGATGGTGAGGGTCGCGATGCCGGCGAGGTCGGCTGTGCGGGTCGCAACCGGATAAAATTCAGCATAATTATACACGCAGAAGTCAATCTCCGCACCGGCAGCCGCCTGCCCGACGGAGTCAAGGACGGTAACGGCGGCGCGTTTCACCGGCGCATACCGGCTGGTAACATTTATTTCGGTATAACATGGCGTAGAGGAGATTATCTCGTCGTTTCCAGCATAAGACCCAAATACTTTGGTATGCACCAGCATCGCGCGTTTCGCCGGCGCATCGAACCAGCCCATGTCCAGCACCGGTTCCGGCTCGCACGCACCCATATAGTGCCACTGCCCGTCAATCCAGACCTCAATCCACGCATGGTTGTCGTCGGTATGCGCCCAGCGGGGCGTATAAACCTGTCGGGCAGGGATTCCCACAGCCCGCATCGCCGCCACTGCAAATGTCGATTCCTCTCCGCAACGCCCCGTCGCCGACCGCAACGTAGCCAGTGGCGCGCTCGTCCGGCTATCCGACGGCGCATAGCTTACTTTTTCATGGCACCAATGATTCACCTCCAGCGCCGCCTTGCGCATCGAAAGTCCTGCTACTCGCGGCTTCAGCTCCGCATAAAAGACGCTGCGCGATGAATCCAGCGCCTCGTTGTTTACCCGCACGGGCAGGACAAAATGACGAAACAGCTCGTCGGGAACCGTTCTACCCCACCGCATTGCACGGCGCGCCGCAAATGATGCACGTACATTTTGCAGGAAAAAATCGGGACTATGCTCCGCCACATCGCACGCAGGCATGAATGTATAAAGGAATACCATTGCCCCTGCCTCCTCCTCGCTCATCGACTTGCCGGCATGAAAAGTAACAGGGTATGGAAGCTCGCTGTGTTTTCCCCCATAGCGTTTTATATACGCCTCTTCCACCATGTTGCGGACATTATCGTCGGCAATAAACAGGCGGTCGTCGGGCTTTTTGCACAACAGGTACACTCCGCAGGCAACGACTAACGCACACAGCGCCGTTCCGGCCAAAAGATAAAAATCAGTACGACGTAACATAATAATAGGATGTAGTTAATGGGTAATCATCAATAATAATTTTTTATATTAAATATTAAAAGATAAAATATTCAATATAAAAAATTCAATTCTCTTATGCATTGGGCTATTATGTCGGCATGTGCATCACCTTCGGGCGTAGCCCGTGCCGAGGTATGGAATTCTTGCGCACCGGTCATTCGGGCAATTTCGGCAATGTTGCCGGGTGTTATACCGCTTCCGGGCATGACGATAATGCGCGGATATCCGTTTTTATCCTTCGCCTGCTCTACCAGCTCCCGCAGCAGCGGGATTCCTTCTTCGGCCGCCGGGCGCTGCCCCGAAGTTAATAGCCTGTGGCATCCCAGAGCAATAATATCCTTCAGCGCCTTTTCCGGCTCGCGACACTCGTCGAAGGCGCGATGAAAAGTTACCGACATCTGGGAGGCTTCCCGTATCAGCTGACGGCAGGCGTTCATATCCACGTCGCCCTCCGCCGTGAGGCAGCCAATGACGATGCCATTGACGCCGCATTGCTTCGCCAGTTGAATATCGTCGCTCATAACTTGCAATTCCTGCCTGGTATATACAAAATTGCCGCCTCTCGGGCAAATCATCACATGCAGGTCGATGTCGATATATTTTCGGGCAGAGATGATAGTGCCGTAGCTTGGCGTCGTGCCGCCTTCGTGCCTGCCGGCGCATAGCTCAACACGCGTGGCGCCGCCTCTTTGAGCCGCGATGCAGCCCGCTACGGAGTAAGTGCAGATTTCGAGCTGCCGTTTATCGTTTTTTATTGGTTGTAACATCTTTTTTTGTTTATATGCGGTTACAAAGTTACATATAATCATTCAACTTTCAAACTTAAATAGTATCTTTGCAGCCAAAATCGGTGTGCGGTTCTACCGCTCCGGTCGCAAGGCTGGGGAGGAAAGTCCGGACAATACAGAGCGCCATGCTGTGGAAAGCACAGGTAGCCGTAAGGTTAGGGAGGCATAACAGAGAACGACCGTCGTCGCGAGGCGATAAGGGTGAAAAGGTGAGGTAAGAGCTTACCGGTTGTGGTAGTGATGCCGCAAGCCGTATGTTCCCTTGGATTGCAAGGCCATGTACACCGGCATTAGCAGGGTGGCTCGCCCGACGCCGGGGGGTAGGCCGCAGTAGATAAATGGTAGAACACGACAGAATCCGGCTTATACGCACACCGATTTTTTTTTATTTATGGATTTATGGTTTTACAGTTATTCAGGGTTACTGATTTACGAAATGATTTATCATTCGTATTTAAATTATGAGAAAACGTTCGGAGAAGAAAAATACGGGACACAGGCATCGGCCGGCACCGCGCACGCACCGAAAGGCCTTGCTGTTTAATGACGCCGAAATGGCGGCTATTGTCGGTTTTTGCAAAAAGTATAAAATTGTCAACCGGTCGAAGTTTTTTCGAGAAACCATTATCTCCGCCATCCTTCGAAAAAGCGAGGAAGACCATCCGAAGCTGTTTTAACATCCGAAACTGTTTTAAAGCGGGAACCTTCACTTTTGCATGTATTCGCTCATTAAGTCAGCGATAAGGTTCTTCGGTTTGGATTTGTCGAGCAGCCATGTCATTTGCGGATCGTTGTTGATTTTTTTACACAGTTCCAAAATGGAGCCGCACCCGGCGATACAAAATAAATTACAGACCGCCTTGTTTTGTTCTATGTCCGAATTGGCCAGCCCTTGCAGCGTGTCGATAGCGAGGTATTTCCGGTCTTCGATTTTCAGCTTCGTCAGCTTTGCCAGCTTATCGCCTTCGGGCGTGCCGCTGTTGGTTAGCAGCAGGAATGTGCGGATGAGCAGCACGCCATCGAGTATTTCGGCGAGAAAGTACCCTATCTTCAGCTCTTCCGTACAACAGGCAATCAGCATTCGTGTTTTTGTTATCGGCGTAATTTCATTGCGAAGAATTGCTTCGACCAGAATACTTTTGTAGATACAGGGGATAAACGAACCTATTCGTTCTTTCATCCGGCCGATAGCGTGCTTTTGGATGTAAACCGGAAGATTCGATGTGGCCTTGATAGCTTTTTTCTGAGGCGATTCTGGCGAAAAGGTAAACGGGATAAATGTCGGTTCGTAGTTTGTATAATGTAAAAATCCTGCCGGGATCGCCGTGTGTAATTCCCCATTCACGTCGATTTTCCGCCATTCCACAGGATAGGTGTCGAGGGTAATTTCCGGATGTCCCCGATAGTCATTCTCCTCAAGGTATTTCCATACCTTGGGTAGAGGCGGCATCCCTTCCGGTATCTTGGCGCCGGACTGTATCGCCGGAACGTAAACATCATATTTATAGGAGTAGAGGAATTTATTCTCCATGTCATCAAAAAACCAGCAGGCGGTCGAACATATTTCCAGCAATTTGTCTTCAAAGAAGCAATCACGCTCATTGCGCAGCGCAAGAAACTGTTCAAGCAGTTCACGATTCGGATAGTCTTCGATCTTCTCATCGCCCAAATGGTATTCGAGAGACATCCCAACAATCATGTGGTCAGCGTAAGTCATCATCTCCCCGCTGCCCCGGATCACTTCATATTTTATTTCCGATTGCTGTGATTTAATAAGTTTTGACAGCGCGTCTTTCATCCGGGGGTGAATTTTCGCGCCCGGAGCGGCCATTATCTTCAGCGGTGCACCCCGAAAACGGTACATTACTAATTTTTCGAGGTGAGGAATCCGCTGGAATAACGACTCATCGCCTACTTGTCGGCACAGTGTCCGAAGCTTGCTGAGAAAAAAGTTAAAATACTGCGTATCCTGCTGCTTGCGTTGCGCTACGGGGTTTACGTATTTTTTCTTACCTGTCCGTTTCTTTTTTGCCATGATGATTCTGTTAAATATTAGACGTACAAAGGTAGTACAAATATTTAAAATTGAAAGATGATTTATCAATGATAAACGGTAAATGATAAATTACGCACATTTTTCATCGACGCCATATCTTTTTTCATCGACGCCATATCTTTTTTCATCGACGCCATATCTTTTTTCATCGACGCCATACATTTTTTCATCGACGCCATACATTTTTTCATCGACGCCATACCTTTTTTCTTCGACGTCGAGCCTTTTTTCTTCGACGTCGAGCCTTTTTTCTTCAAGGTCGAGTCTTTTTTCTTCGACGTCGAGCCTTTTTTCTTCGAGGTCGAGCATTTTTTTATCGAGGTCGAGCATTTTTTCATCGAAGTCATATCTTTTTTTATATGATATGTATAATAGATTTACCACGAAGGGGTATCGAAATTGAACGGCAAACAACCGCCGCGCGCAGGAAAATGACGCCGGCACTACCCGAAACATTTACCGAACGACCCGAAACAATTACCGGTAACCTTAAAAAATCAAAATCTAAAATTAAAATTTAATATCGAATGTATAAAATCAAAAAAAAATAGTACCTTTGCAGCGATTTTTGTCGGAAGGTAGAAATTTTGGCCGCGTAGTTCAGTTGAATAGAACGTCAGATTCCGGTTCTGAAAGTCGGGGGTTTGAATCCCTCCGCGGTCACAAATTCATTTGATAGACAAGTATGTTCGATACTCTTTTCAGTTATCCGTTTTTACCCTTTCTGGTATTTATTGCCCGTATTTGTGATGTAACATTGGGTACGATGCGCATTATTTTTATATCAAAAGGCAAAAAATATCTCGCCCCCGTGGTCGGGTTCCTCGAAGTTTTTATATGGATTCTTATCATTAGCCGTATTCTTTCGGCGACCAATGACCTTATCTGTTACATTGCCTATGCGGGAGGATACGCGACGGGAAGCATTGTCGGGATTTGGGTTGAAGAGAGGCTCGCTATCGGTACGCAGCTGATACGCGTATATACGAAAAAAGCAGGGAAAACATTGGTAGCCATCCTTAACCGCGAAGGTTTTGGGGCGACGGTAAGTATCGGCGAAGGCATCGAAGGCGAGGTGCATATTGTACAAACAGTGGTCAATCGCAGCACCGCAGCAAAGGTTGAAAAACTGATTACGGCCTTTGACTCCCATGTGTTTTATGTGATAACCGATGTCCGCACGGCACAGCACGGCATTTTTCCCGACAACTCCCGACACTTTAAGCGGTGGAGAATTGGTAAATAAAAAATTAAAAACAGTTACAGGTAAAAATAAAAAATATGAAATGGTTTAATACTCCTTTAAAAAATGGGACGCTGGCTGTCCTCTTTTTACTCTGCGTGGCCTGCTGGGATAAGCGCGACTGGGATTTTGGAAAACTGAATTTTGAAAACCTCAATCCGACGCTCCACCTGCCGTTGCTGTCCGACACCCTCTTTGTTACCGATGCCCTCGAAGGCGACAATATTCAATTTATTGATCACCTTGCGTATTTTGTCTATGACCTCGGTGACATTGACATGCCCGACGCCACGGCTCTCTTCACAATGCCTGACCAGCACCTCTCGTTTGATGCCCTTTCCATTGCTGTTCCTGCCGGAGTACCCGGCGGGGGCGGCATTCAGATACCTCCGTTTGAACGTTCGGGCAGTGAGGTTGACTATCTTACGTTTTCTGCAGGAGCCGCCCCGGTATCGATTACCTTTTCCGGCGGAACGCTGCGGGTCGCCAATGTAGCTGCATTCCCCGGCGGCGGAACGCTGACCTTAACGGTGCCTTCCTTAGTGCGGAGCGGGCAGCCGTTTACGGCCGTCATCAATGTCGGTTCCACAACGCCAAACACGGTGTCTTTGCAGGATTATACCCTTACGGTACCGGACGACGGGAAGCTCGAAGTCGAATATACTTATCGAACCGACGGTTTTACTGTCGATGCATCTATTGACGAAATTCTTTTGGAGCTGCGGGTCGATATTACAAACATCGCTATCGGCGAAGCGCACGGATATCTCGGCCATCATACCGAATATGCCTCGGCAGCGATTGATATTGGCGATTTCAATAATATGAACGGTAATTGGGATTTGAAAGAAGCAGCCGTGAGGCTGGAAGTGGATAATGCCCTGGTGCTGCCCATGCGTGCCGTCATCGACACGCTCCGTTCGTACACGAATATATACGCCGCGCCGGCGGTCGAACGCCAGCGTGTTGACAGTATTAATATCAGTGCCCCGGCGGCACTCGGAGCCACGGCACATACGGCGGCCACCCTCTCCGTCCCGGGCGATGTGCTGAATGTGCTGCCTAAAAAATTGGAAACGGTCATCCGGATAGAGACTAATCCGAATGGAACGCAGGCGCTAAATGCCATTCGGAGCACCGCTACGCTCTCGGCGAAGGCCACAATAATTGTCCCGCTAAAATTGAAAGATATTAGCCTTACCCTTATTGATACGGCGGATTTCGATACCTCTGACGTTACCTTCAACAATATGGGGCTTCTGCTCTATGTCCAAAACAGCCTCCCCATAGGTGTCGAACTGCAATGCCGCCTGCTACACAAAGACACAGGGATTGATTTGGGGACGCTCTTCAATGCCCCGGTGCGCATCCCCGCCGGGAACACCTCGCCCGTCAGTGATGATGAAAGCGAGGTAACATCTCCCTCCACATTCCACCGCGTAATACCTGTCGTTACCGGCATGGATGACCGGCTTAAACAGTCCGGCCGAATTGTCGTTGAGTTTACTGCCTTCTCCAGTGAGGGTCGTTTCGTACGGATTACCGACCGTGATAATGTCCAAATAAAAATAGGGGTAAGCGCCGATATGAACGTAGAAAATTTAGTTGAATAAATAATGAGAATAGATGAAATGATGAAAACAGATGAAATGATGAACGGGATAAAAGCCTGCGGGTATGGGATGCTACTCTTTGCTGTGGCGACGCTTTCGCAATCGGCCTATGCGCAGGAAAGTACCCTGATGCACTTTATGCCGCAATCGCCGCAGTCGCTGCATACCAACCCCGCCAATCTGTCTGACGACGTACAGTGGTTTATGAACTTCTTTCCCGTACTCGGGGGTATCCACGTCGATGCCAACCTCGACGTCTCGCACAGCGACCTCCTTCAGCGCCTGCCCGACAATGCCCTGCAGGTAAAACCTTCCGCCGTCGATAAAATAGGTTCTTCCGCAAGGCTGATGGCGGGACTCAATCTCGAACTCATCACCTTCGGTTTTAAGGTACACCCGAAACACATGATTACCTTCTCTACCTCGACCGTAGCCGACATCAGCCTCCGCCTTCCCGGCGATGCCGCCAAATTACTCATTCTCGGAAATACCCCCGGCGAACAGCTCGATTTCCGCGTTGATGCAAATGCCATAGCCTATCTCGAAACGGCGCTTGGGTATTCGTTTTCGATTAACGAGGCATGGAAAGTCGGCGCACGCGCAAAGCTCCTGCTCGGAGCAGCCAACATCTATGTAAACAATATGCGCGCAACCCTCGATACCGACCCGACCGACTATTCCATGCGTTTACGTATGAATGCCTTGGGACAAACGTCAAACATTGAAACCATCTCCGACGACCCCATGAAATTGCTCGATCATCTCTTCGACAATACCGGCTTCGCCTTCGATTTCGGTATCCGCTACAACACGCCCGTTGAAGGACTCAGTCTTGCCTTCAGCGCCGTCGATTGGGGATGGATTAACTGGAAATCGGATTTGAAATTTCACGAAGCAAACCTGACGAACGACGAGTTTATCTTTGCCGGCCTCAACAGCCTCGACGGCAACTTCGACCAAATTACAGATACCTTGGGAAACCTCTTCGATTTTGAAGAACGAGCCGGCACATCCTATCGTACACCCCTGCCGGGGAAACTCTATCTGAGCGCCGCATACAACCTCACGCCTGACGACAAGTTCGGACTTCTTTTCGGAACACGGGCGATGGATAACTTTTCGCGCACAACCCTTACCCTGATGTATAACCGTTCCGTAGGAAAATGGCTCTCGGTTTCGCTGGGAAACAATTTTATGCTCTCCAAAGTCTTTAACCCCTCGCTGGCCATCAACCTGCGGGGCGGTGCCTTCCAGTTCTTCATCTCGGCTGAAAACATTTCCTCGGTCAGCGCTACCACCGCACGCACCGTCGGCGTTCATCTCGGATTCAATTTAACATTCAACCGCACCCCGCCACCACCACCACCGCCAGCGGAAGAAGAAGACCCCGCCCCGCGGTTTTTATATAATAGATAAATGGATAACAGGATAACAGGATGAAAGGATGAATTCAACAATTCAATAACTCAATAATTCAACAACTCAACAATGATTAGATCATTTGAAGAAATTTATGCCAAAGTGGCATCATTACCAAAGAAACAGCTGGTGGCCGCGTGGGCTGTCGACGATCATACCATCGGCGCGGCCAGCGAGGCCGTAGCCCAAGGACTGGTGGACGCAACACTGGTCGGCGACCGAACCCTGATAGAACGGGTATGCACCGAACACCAGATCGACATCTCCCAATTCCGCGTTGTCCATATCTCCGACGAAGCACAGGCGGTGGGCATCTCTATCGAACTTATCCACGCCGGCGAAGGCGACATGCTGATGAAAGGTCTCTGCAGTACCGATAAATACATGCGCGGTATCCTGAACAAGGAAAAAGGCCTGCTGCCGCCCAAAGTTGTACTCTCTCACGTGTCGATATTCTCGCATCCGGGCTACCACAAATTGTTACTCGCAAGCGATATTGCAGTGATTCCCGCACCAGACCTAAACCAGAAAATTGCGATTGCCAGGTACCTCGTCAGCGTCGGACGGAAGCTGGGCATCGAAAAACCAAAGATTGCCGTACTGGCCGGCACCGAACAAATGTTACCGGCGATGCAGGCTTGCGTCGATGGGGCTATCCTGTCGAAAATGGCCGACCGGTCGCAAATAAAAAACTGTATCATCGACGGACCGCTGTCGCTCGACACCGCCATCTCGAAAGAATCGGCGGCCATCAAAAAACTGAAAAGCGAAGTGGCCGGCGACGCCGACTGCCTGCTCTTCCCGAACATCGAAGCAGGGAATGTATTTTATAAAACAATCGGACAACTGACGCCCAACGCCCGCATCGCCGCCGTTGTCGCCGGAGCCAAAGTGCCTTGCATGCTCTCGAGCCGTAGCGATTCAACCGATACAAAATTAAATTCCATCATCTTTGCCGCCCTGATGTCCGAAAGATAAATCAAATAACATGAAAATTCTAATCATTAACCCCGGCTCTACCTCTACCAAAATAGCAGTCTTCGAGGACGAGCAAAATATTTTCCAAAAAAATTTACAACATGATGCCGACGATTTGAAGGATTTCAAAATCGTTACCGAACAGTTTGCCTTTCGTAAAAAGGCAATCCTTGAGGTACTGCGCGAAGCCGGCTATGCTCTTGATGATTTTAAGGCCGTTGTTGGACGTGGCGGGATTGTCCGGCCGGTGCCATCGGGCGTGTACGCCATTAACAAAGCGATGAAAGATGACCTTCGCACCTGCCGTTTCGGCAAACACGCCAGCAACCTCGGCGCCCTTATTGCCGACGACATCGCTGGTGCCATCCCCGGCTGCAAGGCCTACATCGCCGACCCCGTAGTGGTCGATGAACTGCAGGACGTGGCGCGTGTGGCGGGGCATCCGCTATTCCGGCGCACCGCCATGTTTCATGCCCTCAATCATAAGGCCATTGCCAAAAAGCACGCCCAAAAAGCAGGGCGGGCTTACGAAGACTTGAATCTGATTGTGGTGCATCTGGGCGGCGGCATTTCGGTCGGCGCGCACCGGAAAGGGAAAATCGTGGACGTTACTAATGCCGTTGACGGCGAAGGGCCGTTCACGCCCGAACGTTCCGGCACATTGCCGGCGCTGCAGGTGGCGGAACTCTGCTTTAGCGGCCGGTACACCCTCGCACAGGTGGGAAAAATACTGACCGGCGAAGGGGGCATGGTGGCGCACTTGGGTACGAACCAGTTCCAGAAAATCGAACAGGAACTTATCCCTGCCGGCGACAGCAAAGCCGCCTTGATTCACGAGGCGATGGCGTATAATATTGCCAAATTTATCGGTGCTATGTCAACAGTGCTCGAAGGCAGGGTTGATGCCATTCTGCTGACCGGCGGCATTGCATGGAACCCGCTGATGATGGCCTCAATTATACGGAAAGTGGAATACATTGCCCCTGTTTCTGTCTATCCCGGCGAGGACGAAATGAGCGCCTTAGCCACCAACGGCCTCCGTGCCCTGAAAGGCGAAACGGAAACCATTGAATATTGACAATAGATGATTTCATCCCCGCAGGAATATTCAATAGTCAATAGTCAATAGTCAATTCAAGGATTACCAAAATTGCAAATACGATGCTGGCCAGCCCGTTGGTTGTGGCAAAGGCGGCATTCAGGCGGCTTAAATCGGAAGGTTTTATTATGAGATGCTGGTAGAGCAGCAACCCGCAAAACAACGTCGCGCCGGCGATGTACAAAATCCCCGCCTGCAACGCCCATCCGGCTATCGCTACCAGCGTGGCGGCTACCCCATGCAGTACGGCTGAAATGCCCATCGCACGGCACCGGCCAAAGCGGGCGGGGATGGAGAACAGCCCTTCCTGCCGGTCGAATGTTTCGTCGGGCAGAGCGTAGAGAACGTCGAATCCGCTAACCCAAAAAAGCGTTATGGCGGAAAACAATGCCGGCGGCAAAGCAATCGTTCCGGTTACCGCGATATAAGCGGCTGTTGGTGCAATAGCAAGGCTTGCTCCCAAAATCAGATGACATCCCCACGTGAAGCGTTTGGTCAGGCTATAGCCCACAATCACTCCCAACGCCACCGGCGACAGATACAGGCATAACCGATTGAGCAATCCGGCAGCGACGACGAACAGCGCCGCATTGGCTATGCAAAACAGTAGCGCCCGTCGCGGCGTGATGATGCCGCGCGGTATTTCGCGATTGGCGGTGCGCCGGTTGCGGGCGTCGAATTGCCGGTCGGCATAGCGGTTGAAGCTCATCGCCGTGTTGCGGGCAAACACCATGCACAGCAGCATCAGCACCAGTGTGCGCCATGCAAATACTGCATCCGTCTGCGCATACGCCAACACAAAACCAATACACGCAAAGGGCAGCGCAAAAACTGTGTGCGAGAATTTGACTAAGGAGAAATAATGAAATATCAATGGCATTTCTTATAGCACAATAACGGATTTTCGATATGTAGATTCTATCAATGTTCGAAAAGAAAATTTTGCGTTCACCTCAGTGTGGCGGCGAAATGCTGTTCAAAAGCCTTCAGCAGGGTGTCCATGATGTGCTCTATATGCTGGTCGGTAAGCGTTTTTTCCTTATCCTGCAATACAAAACTCAGGGCATACTGTTTTTTTCCTTGCGGCAATTTGTCGCCGCGATACACATCGAACAGATTGACGCGCTGCAGCAGGTTCCGCTCAGCGCCAAACGCTACGTCGCGCAATTGCGCATAGGTTACGGCCTCATCGACAACCAGCGCCAGGTCGCGCCGCACTTCGGGGAATTTGGGCAGCTCCGCATACCGTACCCGCACGTCCCGAAGGGCTTTCAGCAGCCAGTCGCCGGAAATTTCCGCTGCATACACCGGTTGCCGGATGTCAAAGGCCGCCCGCTGCGCCGCCGACACGGTGCCCACCATCGCGCATACGCGCCCTTTCCGGCTGTATTGAATGCCTTCGGCAAACAGGTCGGGCGGCGCGGCAGCCGTTTCTAACCGGAAGATGTCGATACCGAAGCGGCGCAGGATGCCTTCGACAAAGCCTTTGAGGTAAAAGAAATCCGAGCGTTCCTGCGGCGTGCGCCAATGCTGCGGCGACACAAAGCCCGTGGTAAAGAGGGCTACCTGCCAGGTTTCGACATAGGCCTTCAGAGGGTCGCCGTCGGCGCCGGCGTTGAAGGCATAGCAGGAGCCCCATTCAAATAATTTCACATCGGACTGCTGGCGGTGGCTGTTGCGGGCGATGGACTCCAGCCCGCCGAAAAGCAGTGTCTGCCGCATCACGTTCAAATCACTGCTCAGGGGATTGAGGATGCGCACCGCCCGGCTTTCGGGGAAGGTCAGCAGTGATCTATAATACTCCGCGCGGGTAAGAGAATTATTCATCATTTCATAAAAACCGTTGCTCACCAAGTAATCCGACACCGTCTGTTGCATCGTTTCCTTCGGCGTATGCACGCCGGACGCTATCGAGAGGGTGGTTTGTGCAGGGATTTCGACATTATTGTAGCCGTAGATGCGCAGAATTTCTTCGACCACATCACACTCGCGCGTTACATCGACACGGCAGGTAGGCACGGCCACCACCAGCCCATCGACGGTCGAGTCCATGATGTCGAACTCGAGCCGCTGCAGAATTCCGGTGATGGTGTCACGGTCGATGCGTTTGCCTATTAGCCGTCGGATACGGTCGAAATGCAGTGACACCACCGCCGGCGACACCGGCGCGGGATATATATCAATAATCTCGCCGGCCACACTGCCGCCGGCTATTTCCATAATCAACGCCGCCGCGCGGCACAGGGCGGCCGGCGTTGCCTGCGGGTCAGCGCCGCGTTCATAGCGGAACGACGCATCGGTGCTTAATCCGTGCCGGCGGGCGGTTTTGCGAATCCATACCGGATTGAAATACGCGCTCTCGAGGAACACATCGACGGTGGCTTCGGTTACGCCGTGCGCCTGTCCGCCGAATACGCCGCCGATACACATCGGCTCGCGGGCGTTGCAAATCATCAAATCGTGGGCACTCAATATCCGCTCGGTGCCATCGAGCGTAACGAATGTCGTACCCTCGGGGCAGGTTTTGACAATCACTTCGCCGCCGGCAATCCGGCCGGCATCAAAGGCATGGAGGGGCTGGCCGGTTTCGTGCAGGACGTAGTTGGTAATGTCCACTATATTATTAATCGTCCGCACGCCGATAGCCGTCAGGCGCTTTTGCAGCCATTCGGGCGAGGGGCCGACAGTAACGCCGCGAATCGTAACGCCCGTATAGCGCGGGCAGGCGTCGTTGTTTTCGACCCTGACGGCAATACCGCACCCCCCACCCCGACGGAGATAACCGCTGCCGGCAACCTTCAGCGGCGAGTGCAGCGGAAGGTTCAGGTACGCCGCCAGGTCGCGGGCGACGCCTGTGTGCGAGGCCGCATCTACACGATTCGGCGTCAGCCCGATTTCAAAGACCGTATCGGCTTCTATCGACAGCGCCTCGCCCAGGGGCGTGCCGGGACGTATTACCGCATCAAGCACCATAATGCCCTCGTGGTTCGTGCCCAGCCCCAGCTCATCCTCCGCGCAAATCATACCCCATGACTCCACGCCGCGCAGTTTCGATTTTTTGATTTTCCATTCCGCCCCGTCGGCGCCATACAGCGTGGTACCGACTACGGCCACCGGCACTTTCTGCCCGACGGCCACATTGGGCGCTCCGCAGACAATTTGCAGCGGTTCGCCGGTGCCGACATCAACCGTCGTGATGCGCAATTTGTCGGCATCGGGGTGCGGCGTGCACGTGAGGACCTCGCCCACCACTACGCCCCGCAGGCCGCCGCGCACCGCCTCGTGCGTCTCCATAGCCTCGACCTCCAGCCCGACGGAGGTGAGAATTTCCGCCGTGCGTTCAGGCGTTTCGCAAAGCGGTACGTAGTCTTTAAGCCAGTTGTACGATATTTTCATGCTATCATTTTTTTAAAATAAGACGCCAAATGTAGCTAATTTTTTTTAATTACGAATTACGAATTACGAATTACGGATTATAACAAACACAATTCGCCATGCGCAAACCATAGTTATTCATGCGCAAACGTAATCCGCAATACGCAATCCGTAATTCGTAATTCGTAATTATTCATTCGCAATACGCAGTCCATCATTATTTATTCGCAAAACGTAATTCGTAATTCGTAATCCGTAATTATTCAAAGTGTCCTGTGCTGGCGGAAGACAATGAACAGGCCGCTGTGGAAGCGCAGGGAGAAGGAGGCGCCGAGAGCTTCATTCAGCGAGCCCGTCCACCAGCTTGTTAAGCGCCGGTTGCACAGGGGGTACCGAAGGCCGGCGGACGACACCGTGGCGGCAGGCGTGAGCGAAAAGACCGAGACCTGCTGCCCGGCAAAGCTATCGAGCGTGGCCGGGGCGCGCAGGGCGACAAACGTGCCGTAGTCGGTTATCATTTCGACGCGGCACTGCGCGGCGTAATCGGCCAGCAGGGAGATGTTGGCGAGGGTGTGGTCTTCGCGCAGGCCGCTGGCCCCGACGATGGTTAGCGCCTCGACATGCCGGAGAAGGCAAAAGTTGACGGCCTTGGTGAGGTCGTTGGTGGCCTGCGAGGGGTCGTGGTGGAGGCGGTCGGAGAAGCGGCGCGACAGGGCGTCGGGCAGGGTGTCGAGGTCGCCGACGATGTGGTCGGGGAGGCGGTCGGCGGCAAGGAGCTTGACGGCGGCGCCGTCGCAGCATACCACCGTGCCGGCCTCAGAGAGCCGGCGCAACGGAACGCTGTGCGCAGGGAAGGCGCCGTCGGCGAGGATCACCACCGGAGGGGGCAGGGTTGTTTGCATGGTGTAGTAATTTTTTTGTACATTTGCAGACAAAATTAAGAAAATAAAATCATATCATCATTCTATGGCATCATTTGCAACCCCAACAGCTTTGGTTTTAGAGAACGGGACGGTGTTCCGCGGGCGGTCGTTCGGCAGCGCGACGGCAGCTTCGGGTGAGGTGGTCTTCAACACCGCCATGGTGGGCTACCCCGAAAGCCTGACCGACCCTTCCTATATCGGTCAGATATTAGTGATTACCTATCCGATTGTCGGGAGCTACGGCGTGCTCGACAACCACATCGTCAATCATCTTTCAAACAATTATGAAAGCGAGCATATCCACGTGCGGGGGCTCGTGGTGTCGGACTATACGCACGAGCACAGCCACTGGCGCGCCCGGAAGAGCCTGCACGAGTGGCTCTGCGAACACCGCATCCCCGGCCTGTGCGGCATCGACACGCGCGCGCTCACCAAGATGCTCCGCGACCGCGGCACGCTGCTGGGGAAAATCATACCCGGCGACGGAGCCGCCGACGACAGTCCCTTCGACAACCCCGACAGCGAAAACATGGTCGCCAAAGGCAGCTGCCGCGAGGTGATTACCTACGCCGGCGGCGCGACGAAAATCGTGCTCGTCGATTGCGGCATCAAGCATAATATTATCCGGTGCCTGCAGCGGCGCGGCGTAACGGTTATCCGTGTGCCGTGGGACTATGATTTCCATACGCTTGCCTACGACGGCCTGTTTATCTCCAACGGCCCCGGCAATCCCGATTATTGCGGCGCCACCGTCGAGCATATCCGGCGGGCGCTGGCCGACACGAGGCCGGTGTTTGGGATTTGTATGGGCAATCAGCTCCTCGCAAAAGCCGGAGGAGCCGCTACTTACAAGATGAAGTACGGCCACCGCAGCCATAACCAGCCGGTGCGCTTAGTGGGTACCAACCGCTGTTTTATAACGTCGCAGAACCATGGTTATGCGGTCGATGCGGCGACGCTCGGCAGCGACTGGGAGCCGCTGTTCGTCAATATGAACGACGGTACGAACGAAGGCATCCGGCATCGTACCAAACCGTTTTTCTCCGCCCAGTTTCACCCCGAAGCCACCAGCGGCCCCACCGACACGGAATTTCTCTTTGATGATTTTTTACAAAAAATACATGCGTAACCGCGTTACGTATTATTTCTAAAACAATTCTTTATTAATTTTTTATTGGCTATTTACTATGACAGCAAAAAAGTATCCATCACAAAAAAGAAAGCCGTCGGCAGCGGCGTCGGCGGCGTCGGCGGGGCCGGCGAGGGCAGAAAAAACAGCCCCGAAAGGGCGGGTGCAACCGGCTATGAGGTCGGCCTCGGCGCCGGCGGCGAACCGGTACCGGTATTATATATTGGCAGGTATCCTGCTGCTTACGGCTATTGTATATTGGCCGTCGATGCGTAATAATTTCGTCGCGGGCGACGATTATGTTATCATCGTCGAGAACGCCGACATTCGCTCGATGGCGTCGGTGCCGAAGTTTTTTACCCAGGCCTATCATGCGATGTACTGCCCGGTGAAGATGATTTCCCACGCCATCGACTACATGTTCTCGGCGGCCAATCCGGCGGGCTACCACTTCTTTTCGATGCTGTACCATATTATTAATGTGGCGCTCGTCTTTGTTCTCATCTTTCTGCTGGTACCCAATGCCTGGGGCGCGGGCATCGCGGCGCTGCTCTTTGCCCTGCATCCGATGAACGCCGAAGCCGCGGTGTGGCTCACCGGGCGCGGCGATTTGCTCTACGCCGGCTTCTACCTCGCCGGCCTTATCGTTTACATCCGCTACCTGCGCGGGGGGTTGCGGTTGCAG
Organism: Prevotellaceae bacterium; assembly: GCA_031270845.1. Taxonomy (GTDB): domain Bacteria; phylum Bacteroidota; class Bacteroidia; order Bacteroidales; family UBA932; genus JAIRKX01. Next base: position 14,811 of record JAISXF010000001.1, on the reverse strand, counting down.
CGGTTGTGGGTTGTCTTCCTGTTTTTTGCGCTCTCGGCGCTGTCGAAGGCTTCGGCCTTTACGTTTCCGCTGGCGCTGCTGGCGCTCGACTGGTTCTACCGCCGAAAAATCTTCTCGTGGCGCGTGCTGCTTGAGAAAGCGCCCTTCTTTGCGGGAGCGCTGGCGCTGGGCATATCGGCCATCCTTTTGCGCAGCGAACACTCCATGCCGCTCAGCGATGTGCTCAAACACTTTTCGGGGATAGATAACTTCGTCATCCTTATCTACCCCCTCACTTTTTATCTGGCCAAGTTCGTCTTTCCCGTCAATCTGGCGTTGCCGTATCCGCATCCGTTTGCGTCGAATCTGCCACTTTCGTGGGATTTTTACGTGCTGCCGTTCATCCTGCCGGCCATCGGGTTGCTGATATGGCGGAACAGGGCGCTCCGTCGCCCGCTGGGGTTCGCGATGCTGTTCTATATCGCGGCGTTAGTCTCGGCGATGCGGCTCGCGCCGATGCTGGGCACTATCGCTGCCGACAGGTATTTTTATGTAGCTATGACGGCCGTTGTTTTTTTCGTGGCGTGGTTGTATGACTATTTCTCGACGCATCGGGGGCTGTGGCGCCGTCGGGCGTACCCGGTCTTCTGTATGGCGGCGGCCGGCTTTATTTTTTGCTTGATACCGATGACGCATACGCGTATCGGCGTGTTCCGCGATGCGATAACCCTCTTCGGCGACGCGCACAGCAAGTACCCGCAACACGCTACGCCACTGTATGAACTCACCGGCGGCTACATGATGTCGGGGGATGTGGAAAATGCGTTGCGCACCGCCGAAAAGATAATCCGCCTGCTGCCGGGCGACGAAACCGCCCTCGGCTTCCAGACCAACCTCTACCTCGCCGCGCAGCGCTACCCCGAAGCCTTGAAGGGCATCAATGAACTGTTGCGTATCAACGCGATTGACAATTATTATATGACTAAGGCGTCGATATTTTACAATTTACAACAGCCCGACAGTGCGCTCGTTACGACCGAAACCCTGCTTCGGAAGCCGCCCGACAGGGTTGATATGTATAACAGTGCGAGCGAGCTTAAGCTCGAATGCCTCATTGCGATGCGCCGCTATGACGACGCGATGCGGTATGCCGACAGTCTTTATACAAACAATCCCGACAGGCAGGAGTTGTTGATGCCGCGCGGTATCGCGCAGTTTTATCTGGGAGACACGCAGGGAGGCATTCGCGACCTGCTGGTTTTGATTGAACATGAGCCCGACAATGTTACTGCCATAATGAATTTGGCGCAGATGTATGAGGCCGTCTCGCGCCGCGACGAGGCCTGCGAATGCTATCGGCGGGCGGCGCGGTTAGGCAACGCGCAGGCGATTGAATTTGCTAAAAGATGTCAATAATTATGAACCGTCGAATGCTTAAAGATACGCTTCGGGCGGTGTTCCAACCGAAATTTTTCGCGTTAATCAAACACCGCCGTTACAGCCGTAAGGGCTTCATGTCGGACCTGATAGCGGGACTAATCGTCGGCGTGGTGGCCATCCCGCTGGCGATTGCCTTCGGGATTGCCTCCGGCGTCTCGCCGCAGCAGGGGCTGATTACGGCCATCATCGCCGGGTTTATCATTTCGTTCCTCGGCGGCAGTCATGTCCAAATCGGCGGGCCGACGGGCGCGTTCATCGTCATCGTTTACGGCATTGTCGCCAAGTTCGGCATGAGCGGCCTCATTATCGCTACCGTCCTGGCCGGTATCATGCTCATCCTGATGGGCGTGTTAAAACTCGGCAGTGTGATAAAATTTATCCCCTATCCCATCGTTGTCGGCTTCACGAGCGGGATAGCGGTGGTCATCTTTTCGTCGCAGTTAAAGGATTTTATGGGCCTTGATGCGGGGGCGGTGCCGGCCGAATTTATTGACAAATGGATATTCTATATCCGCCATATCGGCGATGCGCACGCGGCGGCGCTGGGGGTGGGGGCGCTAACGGTCGCTATCATAGCCCTTTGGCCGAAGGTTACACGCCGCATTCCCGGCTCCCTGGTGGCGATTGTGGCGATGACCGGCGGCGGCCTCGCCCTCGAATCGTTTTTTGGGATACCCCTCGACACCATCGGCAGCCGGTTTCCCGAACTTGCCGGCGGCGCCCCGCTGCCCCGCCCCGAGACGCCGACGATAACGATGGAGACCATCACGTTACTCATCCCGCCTGCGTTTACGATAGCCATCCTCGGCGCTATCGAGTCGCTCCTTTCGGCAATGGTCGCCGATGGCGTTACGGGCAAGAAACATCATGCTAATACAGAACTCATTGCCCAGGGGGTGGCCAATGTCGTCACGCCCTTCTTCGGCGGCATTCCGGCGACCGGCGCTATTGCGCGGACGATGACCAACATCAACAACGGCGGGCGCACCCCCGTCGCCGGCCTTGTCCATGCCGTATTTTTGCTGCTTATTTATTTATTTTTGATGCCCCTGGCCGTACATATCCCCCTCGCCTGCCTTGCGGGGGTGCTGATTATGGTGGCCTATAATATGAGCGAATGGCGCTCGTTCCGCCTGTTACTGCGCAATCCGCGCTCCGACGTTATCGTGCTGGTTGTAACATTCTTTTTGACCGTCGTCTTCGATTTGACGATAGCCATTGAAATCGGTTTGCTGATGGCTATTCTTCTCTTCGTAAAGCGTATAACGGAGACTTCGACCATCTCGGTCATCAGCGACGAGATTAAAAACAGCGAGAGCGACGAGTACAGCGACGCCGAGACGCTGCATCTGCCTGAGGGCGTGGAAGTGTATGAGATTAACGGACCGTTTTTCTTTGGCATAGCCAACAAGTTTGACGAGTTTGACCTGAGTGGCAAGCAGAAGCGCACGCGGCTTCGTATCATCCGGATGCGCAAGGTGCCGTTTATCGACTCCACCGGGTTGCACAACCTGCGCAACCTGTGGAAACGCTCGCAGCGCGAGAAGATACAGCTTATCCTGTCGGGGGTTCGCCCGGAGGTTCGGAAAACGATTGAGAAGTCGGGTTTCGCCGCCGAACTCGGTGATTATTATATATGCAGCCACATCAATGAGGCCGTCGAAAAAGCGTGGCAATATAAATAAGGCGGTCGGTTTAAAAAATATTTTGAGAAAATGAAAGATTTAACATTCAGGTAACATTTGTATCGTGGGGAATGCATATCTTTGTGGTCTCAAAGATAGAAAAAAGATGGCGTATCAGTATAGCATAATAGAAGGGAAACCGAGGCGGGTCGCGGGAAAGCCGACGGCAGCGGTTGGCGTTTTGACGGCGTCGGCGTTTCAATTGATGTGCTCGATTGGTCTGACGACGACGTTGGGAGACGAAAGTATCCTATCTTTTTTTGTCTCGACGACGTTGGGAACAAAAAGTACCATGTCTTTTTTTGTCTCGACGTCGTCGGGAGACGAAAGTACCATGTCTTTTTTTGTCTCGACGTCGTCGGGAGACGAAAGTACTATGTCGGATGATGTCTCGACGTCGTCGGGAGACGAAAGTACTATGTCTTTTTTCGTCCCGACGTCGTCGGGAAGAAAAAGTACTATGTCGGATGATGTCTCGACGTCGTCAGGAACAAAAAGTACTGTGTCGGTTGCCGTATCCACTTTAAAAAAACAACATACTATATAATACAGTTCCAATACAAAATAATCATTAAAAAAAACACTGTTATGAACACAACATTCAATGCTCTTCTCTTTAAGAACCTTCCTAATGCCGCTCATTATGACTATTGCGCGTATGTAGCCGCTATGATTACCGCCGCCACCGAACCGGTGCGGGAAATTCTGGCGCCCCTCACCGTTGAGTTCAACGGCTGGCTGGCGCGGGAGCTGGCGCTCATGGAGTGGGTGCGCCGCAGCGTGCTGACGGTGCAGATAGCCCAGACCGACACCAAGCTCGACAGAACGCTGGTGGCGCTGAACATGCAGGCACGCGCGCTCGAATACAGTACAAGCGCGCCTGTTGCTGCGGCGGCGACGTCGTTGTATAACATGCTGCACAGCTATGGCAAGGTGTATAGCAAGTCGTATGATGACCAGTCGGGTGACATACGCGCCATTCTCACGCACTTGCAGGGGGACTATGCGGCGGCCGTTACGACGCTGGGAGTAGGTACGCTGGTGGCGAATATTAACTCGGCGTTCAACGAGTTTCGCGGGCTTCTTGCGCAGCGCTCGCTCATTGAGAACCAGAAGCCGGAGGACACCTTCCCTGTCGTGCGTAAAGGCATCGAGGGTGTTTATCATAAGATTACTACGGTCGCGGATGCCTACTCCATCACGGGGAACCAGGGTATGATTACTTTCATCGGCACGCTCAACGGCGAAATTGAGCGTCTCAATGAGGAGTTCCACCGCGCGAAGCACAATATAGCCCATGCCCGCCTTGATGATATTCCCCATCAGGCATATACAGGGTTGGCTATTACGCCGCTGCCCAACGTGTATTACCCGGTGTCGGACACTGAGGAGGAGAAGCTCGAACTCGGCAAGGACTTTAACCTGACCTTCAATAAGAATATCAAACCCGGCAATGCTTCCTGTACTGTCCACGGCAAGGGCAAATACAAAGACCGCCAGACGGTAACGTTTATCATTGAATAGGCCGACCGCGCCGGAAAGCCCCTCCGGGAGGGGCTTTCTTTTAACCATTTAACCAGTATTTAGTATGACCAGATTAACTCTTATGCTCAAAGCGGCGTGCTGCTTTGGGCTGCTGTGCATGGCTCCGGCGTGGAGTTTGGCGCAGGATTTTAATGCGATGGATGTTTTCCCGTCCTTCGCGCAGCCGATGAAGTACCCCGCCCTTACGCCGGCGGGGGATTATTTGATTTTCCTGGCGGGCGAAGAGCCTGCGATGACGGCGTTCGAGTCGTACCGGAAAGACGGTAAGTGGACGCCGCCCGCGCCGTTTGCGTATGTCAATGACTTAATCAGCAGCACCGGTTCGGAGGTGGGGGGCTTCTCCTTCAACCACGACGGCTCGACGCTGTATTTCCATGCGAAGATAGAGGGAGTTTCTTCGGATATTTATTTTTCGCGTAAAACGAAAGCAGGGTGGGGGGCGCCCGTGCGGGTGGGGTTGCCGGTGCCGGGGGGTGTTAATCTGACCTCGCCGGCGATTTCGTCGGATAATAAGACCCTCTTTGTGCTGCGCGATAAGGCGACGGGTACGGCGAAGGAAAGCTGTAAGGAGTTGTTATTATTTGAAAAAGATGCGCAGGGCGCGTGGGCCGGCCCGAAGTATTTGCCCGCCGAGTTCAATGTCGGATGTCAGGAGACGCCGTTTTTCTGTGCCGACAATAATGCCTTTTTTTATGCCTCCAAGCGTGCCGATACCGACGCGGCGGGCAATGCCATCGCCGCCGACAACTATAATATATACTTCGCGCGGCGTATTGATGAGAACAACTGGTTCTATCCGGTGTATGTCGAGGGTTTGAATACCGAACACAACGAGCTGTCGCCGACGATGAACAGCGCCGGCAATAACTTTCTGCTGTCGGTGAAGGCGAAGAACCCCAAGCGTCCGCCCCAGAAAGTCTATGCCGCCGCGCTGCCCGCGGACAAGGCGCCCGGGAAAACCTTTGTGCTGTCGGGTGTCGTAACCGACCTCTACTCCGAAGCGCCGATAGAGACGTCGATACTTGTGTCCGACGCTGTAACGTCGGTGCTTAAGGGCGAGTTCCTCACGACCGACGAAGGGCGCTTTTCGATTATTCTTACGCGCGGGGCGTCGTACAAGGTCGATTTTTCCAAAGAAGACTACTCCCATACCTTTTATTATAAGGATTTGACGGCTATAGGCAAGCAGACGGAAGCCACCGTCAATGTGGCGCTGTTTAATAATGTAAGTTTAGAGCTGAACATCTACGACGGCGAACTGTTTTACCCGGTATCGCCGAGCGTCGCCATTTCCGACGCGCAAACCGGCGCGCCCCTTGCGCCGGAACGGACGGTGAGCGTCTCGGAGGGTAAGTACCGCGCCAATCTTGACATCGGGCGGCTGTATAAAATCCGTATCGAGCGCAGGCACTACAACCCCTGCGAGATGCTGTTCGACCTGCGCACGGATGTCGTTTACAGCGATTTTGAAAAGAGTATCGAGCTTCAGCCTGCCCGCAAGTATGTGACGCTGCAGGTTAAGGACAAACAGGGGCAGAACCTCCTTCCGGTTGATATTGAGGTTGTCAATAAGACGCGCAGCGAGGCGGCGGAGGCTATCCTGCGGCTCGATGAGGCTGGGGCGCCGGTTTTGGCGCTGCGCCCCGGCGAGGTGTATGACCTCAATGTGAGCAAGAAAGGCTATACCTATTTCAATACCAGCCTCGCGGCGGCGGACACCGAGGCCGAAAGCAAGGACATCGTCCTCGATGCCCTCACCACGCAAACGAAGATGGTATTCAATAATATCACCTTCGAGACCAACTCGGCGGAGCTGAACGCCGAATCATACGCCGAGTTGAACCGGTTAGTTAACTTTATGCGTGAGAACGCCGGCATTCGCATTGAAATAGCGGCGCATACCGACGATGTCGGCACCCAGGAATACAACGCGCGGCTGTCGGACAAGCGGGCGGCGTCGGTGGTGGGTTTTCTTACCGACAACGCCATTGCCTCCGACCGCCTGCAAGCGAAAGGCTACGGCAAGCTCCAGCCGATAGTCGCGAACACGTCGGCGGAGAACCGAGCGAAGAACCGCCGCGTCGAAGTGCGCATCATCGAATAACCAATGAACCTTTATCCCCCGAAACCATTTTTTAATACAGAACCAATTATGATACGGAAATTAACTGTTTTTCTGCTTATCCTGCCGCTGCTCCCGCTTTCTGCCGCCGGGCAGCCCAGTTATAAGAAGGTGTATGAGTCGATTCAGAACATGAAGGACTACGAAGCCTTCCAGACCCTTTTTGTTTACCAGTCGGTTACCACGTCGAAGGACTTTGTCAATGTCAATGGCTACTACCAGATGGGACTGATAGCAAAGCGCATGATGCGCCAGTACGACCCCTTCATGCAAGCCCAGAACACGGCGCAGTGTATCGCCGATGCGCGGACGTACCTGTCGCTGGCGCTGCATTATTTCAATGCCCGTGAGGCGCGAACCAACGGGCAGTATTACCAGGCCACGCCCGGCGAGCGGACGTATGAGAATATTAAGCAGGACATCAAAAACCATGTCGCTGAGGTGGTTGAGTTCAGTAAGCATTTCGACCAGAACATGCGATTTCTTACCCAGGGGACGCATAAATACAACGCCTGTATTGAGACATTCGGCGAAATCAACCGGCAGAACCCCCGCCTCAACGACCTGTACTTCTTGGCCAATGCGACGCTCAAACAGAACCTCGCCACGCTCCAGGCCGACTTTGAAGCGACACTCGAAAATATTGACAGCCTGAAGGCGTCGCTGGAGGCCTACCCGATGTCGGGGTATAAAATTAACTACTCGCTTGCGCCGATAACGGTGTACCGGCTGCATGGGATAGTGCCGGCCAATTTCATCGCGAAAGAGGCGGTGCTGTGGGACTTTTCGTCGTGGGTCAATGCCTTCCGAAGCGTACTTAACGACGAGGTCGCGTTCCTATACAAGCAGGTTGATGAGGTGCATAAGGCCAACCTTGGCCATATCACCAGGCTCAAGCGTGCCGACAAGGCAGGTCTTTCACCCGACTACGCCGTCGATGCGGTGCTGCTGAATAAGATTTATCAATACGATTTCAATGCCGTTACTGCGCCCCTGCTGAAGTATCAGGAGGAAAAAATTCGCTTTCTGTACCATAATGCCGATAACATAACCGATAAAAATCTTTATACTGCGAATCCCTTCGCACGGTCGAACAACTATTATTTTGATTTAATTCACCATAAACAGCAGCTCGACACCGCCCTTCGCCTCACGGAAGCCCGCGCCGTACCGGATGCCATCGCCAAATACAACACCTTCTTTGCCGTCAATTATAAAGGACTGGCCGGTTTTAAAACCTACCTCGAAAGCGAAGCGAAAAACAACAACAACCTGCTGCGCGCAGCCCTCGACGCCTACAAGAACAACGTCTATAACGCCTTCCTGACCGACGAGGTGCGAACCATCCGCTATCGCGATGAACCGCTGTTTACTGCTGTCGTGTTGCCCAACAGGGTAGGCAGGCAGGGGTATTATATACATGCTAAAACGGTGCTGGCCAACAAAAAAGTGTTCATCGCCGGCTCGTATGCCAAATCACCGGAGGAAATACAGGCCTTTGCCGCACTGCTCAACAGCGAGGCCACGGAGGTCGAATGGCTGACCATATTCGATAAGCACAACGGAAAGAGCCACGGCCTGCTGAGCGCCGGCGCCGACAACGGGCTGGCGGTTGTGGTAACCGCCGTCGCCAAAAACGCCGAAGGCAAAGACGAATTGACTAACCATGTCTATCTGCTCGACGCCGGCGGGAACGTGAAAAAGAATGCCGGACTGCCATCGGCCACCGTACCTCGCAAACTGCTGTACGACGACATCGGCGAAACCTTCTTAGTTGCCTTCAAGGGCACGTCGTTCATGCCCTACGCCCTCAGCAGCGACCCGATGAAGATTTATAAGCTGAAGAGCGATTTGGCGGTTGCGTGGTCGGGCGAGCTGTCGTTTATCGGCTACCTTTCGAACATCATCAAAACCAACGACCGCTTTTATGTCTATGGCTCCTACAACACCATTACCGACGCCGAAGGCCGTCGGGTATCGGCCGGCGACAATAAAATCAGCGCATTCGCCTACACCCTCAACCCCGACGGGAAATGGCTTGCGCTAAAGCGCTTTGAAGCCAACTTCTCCTATTATCCGCTGTTGGTATCCAAAATCAATAACGAATATGTTGATATGATTGCCGTACGCGCCTCGAACGACGGCTTCTTCGAAGAGACGAACCGGTCGTTCTACCAGATTATCTCTGCCGACAACGAGGTGGTTTACCAGTATTAGGCGTCCCGTCCGATGACCGTGGCGACCCTTTACCGGCAATGCGTTCGGAAACTGCAGCCGGTCTATAGTGTTGCCGAAGCGCGGGCGCTGTCGTACGACTTGTTGTCGCACTTTGCCGGCCTTTCACGCACGCACCTGTACGCCTTTCCCGATACGGAACTTACCGACGCAGCCGCAGCCCGCATACAGGAGGGCATAGCCGCATTGCGCAGGCACAAGCCCCTGCAATATATCACCGGCGAAGCGCTGTTCTGCGGTTTTCCGATAGCCGTCAACGAAGCGGTTCTTATCCCCCGTCCCGAAACGGAAGAGCTGGTGCGGTGGGTGGTTAGCCGTTTTCAGCCGGCCGTGGTGGTTGGCAGCACACCGAACATACTGGATATTTGTACCGGCAGCGGCTGTATCGCGGTGGCCTTAGCCGGCCTGCTGCCCGCTGCCGATGTACATGCGTGTGATATTTCACCTGCCGCGCTGGCAGTTGCGCAGCGAAATGCGGAACGGAACGGCGTGGCCGTCCGTGTCTTTCGGTATGATTTGCTTGCAGAGCCAGCATTCGACTGGCAAGTTGATTGCATCATATGCAACCCACCCTACGTCCGCCAAAGCGAAAAGGCGCAGATGTCCCCCAGTATATTGCGCTACGAACCGTCCGAAGCCCTGTTTGTCGATGACAGCGACCCGCTGATTTTCTACCGTGCCATAGCCGGCTTCGCCAGGCAGTATCTACGCGCCGGAGGGATGATATTCATGGAAATCAACGAAGCTTTGGGCAACGAAACCAAAGCCCTCTTTGCCAGCTGCGGATTTACGAACATCGAACTGCGCAAAGACATCAACGGGAGAGACCGAATGATAAGCGTTGAGCATTGAATGAGCATAGAGAGTCATTTCATATACATCACAGTTCAGACATCCGCTGCAGGCATTCATCGTTCATCGCCCCTTCCACTGCAGCACATTCTCGTCGGTATGGATTACTTGGTCGTTGTCGATTAGCCAGCGCAGCACTTCGATAGCGGTGTCGGGGTTGCCGGTGGTAGCCCGTATGCACTCTATCTCGGTAAATGTATTTTCGCGGATGAGTTTTTTTAACTGTTCGACCAGCCGGTCGAATTCATATTTACTTAAATCGTGTTTATTGCGTTCCCGGCAAACGTCGCAGCGCCCGCAACGGGATGCGTCGGTTTCCCCGAAATAAGCCAGTAGCTGCTGGCTGCGGCATTTGGCGGTCGATTCGGCATAATGGAGCATCGCGCTCATACGTTGTTCGCAGCGTTTTTTGAGCGTTCCGTAGTGTTTGCGGGAAATGTACACGTTTTTTTCGTCGAGCCGCTCTTCGCAGAACAGCAGCAGCGAAGTACGTTTTTTCGGAATGTAGCCGATAACTTTCATCCGCGACAGCTTAATTAAATATTCATTGACAATGCCTGCATCCACCCGCAGCTGGTGTGCCAGAAACAGCTCGTCGATGGGTGTATAGCCGTTGAACAGGCCGGTATAGCTGCGTAACAGCTGTTTTATAAAACCATCGAATTGCTCGTTTTCTACCTGCACCTTGTAGAGTTCATTGCGGGTTAGCAATATTATAATGCGGGTCGGATTATCAAGCTCGGCGATAATTTCGAGGTAGCCTTCGCGCTGCAGGCATTGCAAGGCACTGTGGACGATCGTCGAGTAGATTTTACTGTGCAGGGCAAAGTTCGTCAATTCGAAATCGTGCACGCTACCCTTGCCGCCGCCGTAGGGGATATTATAAAAGGCATACAGTTTCTGATAGATCGCCTTGATGGTCTCCAGCGGCGGGAAAGCCGTCTGCAGCCGCTTTGTCGTCCGCTGCCTGTCGTCGCTGCTGTGAAACAGTACGGCGTAGGCCGTTTTCCCGTCGCGCCCGCCGCGGCCGGCTTCCTGAAAGTAGGCTTCGATACTGTCGGGCAAATCCATGTGGGCGACAAAGCGCACGTCGGCCTTGTCGATGCCCATCCCGAAGGCATTGGTGCATACGACTACCCGCGTACGGTTCTGCTTCCAGTTGTCCTGTCGCCGCGTACGCTCGTCAGTGCTGAGGCCAGCGTGGTAAAATTCGGCCGTAACTCCGTTCGCATTCAAAGAAACAGCAATATCCTGTGCGCTCCGCCGGCTGCGGACATATACGATACCTGTGCCCGGCACATTCCGGCACACGCGCAGCAGTTGACCCTTCTTGTCTTCCGTCTCCCGAACAACATATATCAGGTTTTTCCGTTCAAAACTTTTTTGCATCAGGTTAGGTTTGCGGAAGCGCAATTTTTCCATAATATCGACGGCCACTTCGGGCGTCGCCGTAGCCGTGACGGCCAGCACCGGCACATCGGGCAGCCATTCACGGGCGGCGGCCACTTCAAGATACGACGGCCTGAAATCGTATCCCCACTGCGAAATACAATGCGCCTCATCCACCGCCAACAGATTGACGTTCATCTTCTGAACCCGCACGCGGAAAAGCTCGGTAGAGAGCCGTTCGGGCGAAAGATACAGAAATTTATAATTCCCGTAGGACGCATTGTCGAAGGCGATGTCGATTTCGTGCGGCGACATGCCGGAGTGAATCGACAGGGCTTTAATATTCCGTTTTTTCAGATTTTCGACCTGGTCTTTCATCAGCGCAATCAATGGCGTTACTACGATGCACAGTCCGTCCTTTGCCAGCGCCGGCACCTGAAATGTAACAGACTTGCCGCCGCCGGTAGGCATCAGCGCCAGCACATCATGCCCTTCGTACACCTGCCGGATAATATCTTCCTGAAGGGCACGAAATTCGGTATAGCCCCAGTATTGCTGTAATATTTTGCGAAATCGATCCATGCTGCAAATGTACAAAAAAAAAGTGCGGTGCCATCCACGCGCTGCAATGATGAACGCAGTTCACAAACTAAATTTATAATAAATTAGTTATGTGCTATTAAGAGACGGTTTAGCATCACTTTGTACAAATTTGTTTCTTTTCGGGGGCAAAGATAAAAAAAATCCCGCAAAACTGTGGGACTTTTTACCTTTTTCGCTTTCCGCAACGCGATTATCTACTTCAATATTTCAATTATCTACTTCAATAATCCAATTATCTACTTCAATATTTCGGTTATCTACGTCAATATTTCGGTTATTGACGTAAATAATCGCGTTGCGGGCGTCATTGGGCGGGTTGTATTTCAAAGAACCAAAATTTCGGGTGCAAGGATAGGGACTTTTTACAAAGCAACCAAATTATTTTTAAACGATTTTTATCGTTTTGAAGGAAAAAACGCATTCTTAACGAAAAATTAATATTGGGGCGGCGTCATAGACTTGTATTCTATGTTACGAGATTCGGGGATAATATTTACTGCAAAATTCCTCTTTTCAAATTGCTTGCACAATTCTCAAAAAATCTGCCAACGTGTAAGCACCATCAACTATCCGCCTGTCATACACCATAAAATAGCGGAATTGATTACCTGCTTTGCTTGCCCAAAGGTTGCCAAGTCGGATTTTCTGCTCAGCATCTAAATGATCACCTTTGGTTTCTAATAAAAACGTTTTTCCGCTTTTAGCTTGAATGATAAAGTCGGGATAATGATTGATAAAACCGTTAATTCTGAAGCCGCGATTTTCAATATTGCGTGTCCAAAAAGCAATGTTTGGCATATTGGCAACTTCGTTGATTACACGCTCTTCAAAATCGTTGATTTTACCCTCTTTTTCGTAAAGCGATTTTGTAATGTCTTTGGCGGTGTCGCTCGGCGAAATGCTGTCGGGCAAAACATAACTCGGCTTGATAAAAACTTTGTCGGTATCTAAAAAGTTTCTGAAATTCTGTTCAGCAAATTTTTCCGATAACTCTCTTATTTTCAGTTTTATTTTGTCTATGTAAGTGTATTCGTTGTTAGCCAAGTCGTTAAATTGCTCGTCTGTAAAATCGTCTAAAACGCGGTTTATGTATTTCTTAATTTCAGGGTCGGGAATGGGATACATATTGCCGATAATGTCCATAATCCGTTTGGTAAAATTCTTTACCCGACTTTCTTTTCTTGCCGGGTCAAGCAGATATTTCACAATACTTTCTTTCACCGTGCCTTCGAGCTTGAGAAAACTTGGCGTGTGCTCTTTTTTTGTTTCGTCTAAATCGACCTTGTACATTTCGGCGGAAACGCTGTCGAAATTAATGTTTGTGTCGGCTCTGCTCAACGAAAAATCTTTCAAAAGATTTTCTTTTTCCAAAAGCGTTTCGTCTTCCCGAATGCCGAAAATGTCGTTTGCGGGCGTTTTCAAAAAGAATTGCGGCAAAGCGATTTGTTTTGCTGTTTCGGCGAAAATGTCTTTTACTTTGTAAACTTTCATAAGCGATTGAATTTCATTTGGAATTGCTTGTGTATTATTTTTGTCCATTTCGGAAACGGTCTTTTCAAAAGCCGTATTTTGTTCTATTGCTGTTTTTTCAATTTCCGAAATGGTTTCTGTTGTGCTTTCTGTTTCGGTCGGCAAAACAATTCTATCACCGTCAATATCGGCTGTAATATCATCTGTTAACGATTGTTCTATTTTAGGGAATAACGGTTGCTGTGGATTTGTCGGATTTTTGACTTCCATTTCGGTTTTGTCTGCCAATTTGTAATCCTTGTCGCTGAAACCTGCTTTGTTTAATCCCTTTACGATATTGCCCAAAGTGTCGAGAAATTTTGACGAAGCCGTGAGTACATAGCTCAAATTGAGCAACGGCTCATTGTGCCGCATAACATACGGTTGTCGCAACACTCTTCCTAAAACCTGCTCAACATCAACCGCCGAACTTTTATCTGCCAGCGAAGCCAAAATGTAGGCAAACGGACAGTCCCAGCCCTCTTTCAGCGCGTTGATTGTGATAATGTAACGCACTTCGCAAGTTTTATTCATCAAATCTACGCCTTTTATTTCGTTGATATTGGCGGTTTTTATTTTGATTTGTTCCGCAGGTATTTTCAGATCAATGAGCTTGTCTTTCAACTTTTGGACATTTGATTTTTCTTCTTCGGCATTGGCATAATCTTTGCCGTTTTTGGGCTGCGCCTGAAAAAGTACAATAGGGCGAATGTATTTTCCGCCGTTCTTTTCCTCCTCTCTTGCCTGCAATTCCAAGCGTTTTTGCAGTTGCAAAGCCGAGTTGATTACTTCAGTTTTGTCTTGGTGATTATACACTATCACAGGCAGTTTTACCATATTTTCGCGTTTGAGCTCGAGAGCGTCAATAAAGCTGATAATGTTGCTTTTTTCACGTGGCGTTGCCGTTAAGTCCAAAATAAAACTCGGATTGAAGGTTTTTAGCATATCTTCGCTCAATTTGCTTTCGGCATTGTGGCTTTCATCTACAATTACCACAGGATTAAGGTATTCCATTACGCGCATTAACGAAATTTCATCGTCGTCGCTAAACGCATTTTTGAACGATTGCAAATGGCCGTTTTCTTCATACACTTTGCGCCCGTCTTTGTTGGAAGTGCGTATACTGTCGAAACTCAAAACGAAAATACTCAACTGCTCTTTTACTGTCGAATAATTGAAACTTCCGCCCTGCAAAAGTGTTTCTTTGTCAAACACTTCCACACGATTGGCAAATTGCGAATTGATTTTTTTACGATAATCGTGTTCTGGATTTTTCAGGTTTTTAAGCGTTTGTTCCAAAATTGTAATCGACGGCACAAGCCATACCACCGCTTTCGGACGGTCGTAGTCGAAAGCGTCAAAAATGGTTTTTATGGCGTTGCAGGCGATAAAGGTTTTTCCGCCTGCTGTCGGCACTTTTACGCAAATGTGCGGAACACGCGGAATATTGTT
>JAISXF010000095.1 GCA_031270845.1 Prevotellaceae bacterium | reverse complement strand
ATCTCTCGAGAGATGAAAATTATCTCTCGAGGGATAGAAACCATCTCTCGAGAGATAATTTCTATCTCTCGAGGCACAGCGCAGCTATTTGAATGGTGATTCATCGGATTTTTGTGATTCGTTCATCGTTCATCGTTCATCGTTCATCGTTCATCGTTCATCGTTCGTTAATAGGCTGCTGTATTTACCACCCAGCCTCTGCCGGTAGCGATGCTTTGGTCGCAGCCGGCGGTGCCGGTGCCTGCGCCCGGGTTCGACTTCGGGTTGTTGTAGATATAAACCGTTTTGTCAGGTAGCGGGTTGCTGTGCAGGGTATGGAAGAGGTCATTGAGCGCCGTGGCGGTGAAGAGGTTGCTTCTACAGGCCACCGTTGTAAGCGCGGGATTGCCCGTCAGATCTAATTCCGTAAATTGATTGCCGCTAAGACTCAAATAGGTTAGCGCGGTATTGGCGCTGAGGTCCATAGAACTTATTAGATTAGAATTAAAGGACAATATGATTAAATTGGTATTGTTGCTTACGTCTAATTGCGGCAATAAATTACCGTCGCAATACAATTGTGTGAGCACGGTACAGGTCGTTATGTTTAATTTGGTCAGTCGATTGCCCCTACATTGCACCGCATTTAACAGGGGGTTCCGTTGCAGGTCTAATGAGTCCAATATGTTACTGTTGCATTGCAGCCCGGTTAAGAGGGTATTCTCCCACAGGTTTAATACTTTCAATTGATTACTGTTACACTGCAACCCGCGTAAGTCGGTATTTTGCGTTACGTCCAATTCGGACAATTGGTTGATGGAACACTGCAAATCCCTTAGCAAGGTATTCTGCGTTACGTTCAATGTCGTCAATTTATTGCTGGAGCAATACAATGTCCTTAGCGCGGAATGTGGCGTTACGACCAATGAGGACAGGAGATTGTAGCTGCAATCCAAATAGGTAGCGGCGGTATTCCGACTTATGTCCAATGAGGGCAAGAGATTGTGGGCACAGTGCAAATAGAGTAGCGCGGGATGCTGCGTTACGTCTAATGAGGTCAAGAGATTGTCGTCACAACGCAAAGAAGTTAGCAAAGTGCATTGCGTTACGTCCAATGAGGGCAGTTTATTGCTGCCACAATTCAACGTGCGTAGCGCGGGATTCTGCCTTACGTCTAATGCCGATAATTGATTGGTGTTACAATCCAAATAAGTAGCGGCGGTATTCTGCCTTACGTCTAATGCCGACAATTGATTGTTGTTACAAGCCAAAACGAGTAGCGCGGTATTTTTACTTACGTCCAATGCCGACAATTGATTGGTGTGGCAATTCAAATAGGTAGCTGCGGTATTCTGCCTTACATCCAATGCGGTTAGAAGGTTGTCGTAACACAGCAAAGAAGTTAGCGCGGGCGCCTGCGTTACGTCTAACGCGGTTAATTTATTACTGATACAATGCAAATACGTAATTACCGGCGCCTGCGCGGTAACGGTATGCGCCGTGAGGCCGTCGGTATAGAAATGCTTTTTCTGGCCGTTGCCGGTGGTGTAGGTGCTTGTACCGTCGCCCCAGTCAATGTATAGGGTACCGGTGAAGTTTACAGAGAAATACACGCTGTCGGGGTTGGTCGTAACCATGCTAAAGAAGTTGCCGGCAATGGTAATGACGCCCTGCGTGGTGGTGGTGCCGCAGTTACCGGCGGCCGTTACGGTGTAGGAATGTGCGCCGACGGTGGCCGAGGCGGCTGCCGTGCCGGTAATTTCTATATTCGGGGCATTCCATGTGTAGCTCAGGCCGGCGGGCAGGCCGGTAACTGTTACGGCGGTGGCGGCGCTATAGGCGTCGGTGGTCGTGTATCGAATGGTAGTTACGGGCTGCTCTAATGAAATAGTTTGGGCGTCGGTGCCTTGTGTTGAAATTAATGCGAAGGCCGGCAGCGGCGTGGCGCTTATGGTAATGCACGTGTCGGCCGGGCAACCGAAGGCGTTCCATGCCCGCACGCAGATGGTTACGCTGCCGCTTTCGGGCATACGCACCGTGAAGACGCTGTCGCCGGAAGGCGAGCAGTATTCAACGGTCGGGAAGTCGCAATCGACGCCGGCGTCGGTATCATTCCCCGAAAGGTAGGGGTTGTGCGAGGCGCCGGTGTACGTCTGCGTAAAGCAGTACGAGCTGCCCGCGCCTGCGGAGGCGGTGAGGTCAAACGTGCTGTCGGCGCAGTAGGTCGCCGGCGGGTTAATAAATACAGGCACGGGTGGCGGCACCACCGTAACGGTAACGGGCGCGCCGGTTACGCTACAGCCGGCGGCGTTCTTTATGGCAACGGGGTATTCGGTTGTGGCCGTTGGCGAGAAGGTGGCGGCGTTCGTGGCTATCCATGTGGCGCCGTCATCGAAGCTGTAGAAAGCGGCATCGGCGGCGGTGGCGGCGAGGGTTGTGGTGTCGCCGGTGCAAATACTGTCGGGCGAGGCGGTGAGTATCGGCGCGGTGGGCGGCGTGGGGATTAAGCCCGGGCAGCCGGTGGCGTCGGTCAGGGTTGTGATACATTCGCCGGAGAAGGTGCGGACACCGGAGCCTAAAGAAGAGCCGTTAATCTCAAAGGGCGGGGTGCCGTGCAGGTCGTAGTGCGCGGCGCCGAGGGTGGCGTTGGGCGGGTAGTCGGTAGCGTAGGCGCACCAGTTGAATTTGGCGTCGGCCAGGTTTTGCAGGGCTACTGTTACGGTAGAACTGAATGCGCCGGCGGCATTACCGCGCAGGTAGAAGCCGCGCGCCGTAGGCTGGAAGGGGTAACTCGGCGTGCCGGCGCTCACGGTGGCGGGGGTGGTGAGGGTGGCCGGCGCCCAGCTGTCCAACACATTGCCGGCGTTGATGCGCTGGAAATCGACAAACACCCATACGCTGTCCAAATGTTTGGCGCCAACGGGCGCGGTGTCCCAATAGACGCGGAAGGTAACGGTCGGCGCGGCGCCGTAGGCGGTTGAGAGCTGTTCGATTTCGACAACGCGCGTTTGCCCCCATGCTGAGAGGGAGAAAAATAAGATTGCGATTAAAAAGAAATGCTTCATTACGATATTAATTTAAACGAATTTTTAATGAATGATCCGAAAACGAAGGTTGCGTTCCCAAATGCGGAAACGCACAGAGCCTGTACGGTTCGGTACAGGCAATACCGTTTGTTATAGAGAGCGTCTGTGCTTTGGCAAAAGCGCTGTAATTAACTGTTAAGTAAAAAGTTGGGGGGGGGGGGGGGGGTAATATTAAATGCCCACAAACACGCGGGCACTGCGGGAGTTCCGGCGCTCGGGAAGGCCTTTCCCCGATGATTTACTATATGATTTTTGCTAATCATGGGTGCAAAGGTAGTGCTTTTTTTGAAAATACAACTCCTGTTTGGAATTTTTTCCTGCCGGAAGGGTTCTTACCGCCGCCTCATATAAATCATAATATAATACAACAGCGTCGCCAGCGAACCCAGCGCCGCAACTACGTAAGTATAGGCCGCCCAGCGGAGCGCGCTTTTCGCTTGCGGGTGCGTTTCAAAGTCGGTAATGCCGGCCTCGTTGAGCCACGCCACCGCCCGCGTACTGGCGTTGATTTCGACCGGCAAGGTGATGAAACTGAAGAGCGTTGTTACGGCAAACAGCCCGATGCCGGCCAACAGCAACTCCGGAAAGGATTGCAGGAAAATAATACCGGCTATCAGTATCCACGTAACCCACCGGGAGGCAAAACTGACAACCGGCACCAGGCTCGACCGCATCTGTAAAAAATGATAGGCCCGGGCATGTTGCACGGCATGGCCGCACTCGTGGGCGGCGACAGCCGCGGCGGCTACGCTGCTGGTAGCATACACCGGCTCGCTGAGATTGACGATTTTGGTCGCCGGATTGTAATGGTCGGTGAGCTTCCCCGGAACCGACTCAACACGGACGTCATAAATACCGTTATCATGCAGCATCTTTTCGGCAACCTGTTTGCCCGTCATGCCATTGGGAAGGCGTATTTTGGAATATTTTGCAAAACGGCTCTTGAGACCCGCCTGCACCAGCCAGCTCGCGAGCATCACTAAAAGGGCAATAATGTAAATGGAAGGCATATTTTTTCGTATTTTATTTTTATAATTATACAGATAAATAATAAGGCTTACAGTTTTTCGCCATAGGCCAAATCACCGGCATCGCCCAGGCCGGGAACGATGTAGGCTTTGGTGGTGAGCTCCTCGTCAATAGCGCCGACCCAAAGGGTGATGTCTTTTTGTGATAAATTTTTGTGAATGTACTCCACCCCGTACTTGCTGGCAATGGGCGCCACGATATGCGTGTGCAGCGGCTGTCCTTTTTCCATCAGTGCGTGGTAGGTAAGGTGCATCGACTCGCCGGTGGCTAACATCGGATCCATTAATATCAACACCTTACCGGTGATGGTGGGGGCGGTGAGGTATTCTAATTGAATGGAGAATTTGTAGTCCTTCCCGTATTTGCGATAGGCGGCGATAAAGGCATTTTCGGCCTTGTCGAAATAGTTCAGGAATCCTTGATGCAACGGCAGCCCGGCACGCAGGATTGTGGCCAGAACGATATTGTCGTTCGGTAAGGCAATCGACGAGATGCCCAGCGGGGTGGTTACTTCCTGCGTCGTAAAAGCAAGCGTTTTGCTGATTTCATACGCAAAGATTTCGCCGGTGCGTTCCAGATTCCGGCGGAAGCGCATACTGTCTTTCTGGACAACGCTGTCGCGCATTTCGGCAAGGAAGCCGTTGAATACCGACGGCGTGTCAGACAGCACATGCAGCCGCGCCGCAAAGCCGGCTGCCTGATTCGATTGGGTTGTTTTGTTTGATGACATTTTTTTTAGACTTTAGATATTAGATATTAGACGGCAAAGTTACAATTCTTTTCGCAATCGTGCAACCGGAATATTCAACTGTTCGCGGTATTTGGCTACCGTGCGGCGGGCAACGGCGTACCCGCGCTGGCGGAGGACTTCCACCAGGTTTTTATCGGGCAGCGGTTTCTTTTTATCTTCCCGGTCGATGCTTTCCTGCAGGATATTTTTTATTTCGCGGGTCGAAACTTCTTCGCCCGAAGTGTTTTTCATCCCTTCGGAAAAGAAATATTTTAACGGAAAGATACCAAAGTGCGTCTGGATAAACTTACTGTTCACGACGCGCGAAACGGTCGATATATCATAGCCCGAAGCATCGGCAATGTGCCGGAGCGCCATAGGCCGCAGGCAGGTTTCGTCGCCCTCGACAAAATAGTCATGCTGGTAATTAATAATCGCCTGCATGGTGGAGAGCAGAGTCTGCTGCCGCTGCTTGACGGCCTCAATAAAACGCGCGGCAGCTTCCATCTTTTGCCGGACAAAAGCCATGGCGGCGCGGCCTTGCGCCGTAGCGGGGGCTTTGCTGCCGATGAGTTGTGCGTAGCGCCGGTTGAGGCGCAGTTGCGGGATATTGTATCGCAGCAGCGACAGTTGCAGCTCTCCATCGACGGGTTCGAGGAGGAAATCGGGGACAATCTGCCGCGCCTGGTCATGGTACGCGTCAGCACTGCTGCCCGCCGGACGCGGATTGAGCTTCACAATCTCGTTCATCGCCGCCTTCAGCGTGGAGTCGTCGATTTGGATTTTAGCTTTGATTTTGTCAAAATGTTTTTTTCCGAAATCGGCGAAGCAGTCGTGTACAATCATTTCGGCGACACACTGCAGCGCGGTTTTGGGGTTGCTTTTGCGCAGCTGGATGAGCAGGCATTCCTGCAAACTGCGTGCGCCGACCCCGACCGGTTCAAAATCCTGAATAACGGACAATACTGTTTCTAATTCTTCGACGGTTGCATCGATACCCGAACGGAAAGCCAGGTCATCAACCACCGACGCAAGGTCGCGGCGCAGGTAGCCGTCGTCGTCTAAACTACCGATAAGGAAGACCGCAATGGCGCGTTCGTGCTCGTTCAATCCGCTGTATCCTACCTGTGTTTCGAGTTGCTGGCGAAAATTTTCCCTGACCGATAAGGTAGGAAATTCGGGCTTTACCGGCGGCGTAAAGGAGGGTGTAAATAATTTATAGGCCGGCGTATCGTCGTCGGCTACAGGGACGGGGGTATATTCCTCGTCCGAGGACGGCTCTTCGTCGAGCGCCGGGTTCTCTTCGAGTTCCTCTTTGATACGCTGGTCGAACTGCATAACCGGCAGTTCCAGCAGTTTGATAGTCTGGATTTGCAGCGGCGAGAGTTTTTGCTGTAACTTTAATTGTGTGGTCTGTTTAAGCATAGCCCCGCAAAGGTACAAAAAACAATTGACGGTTGTCGAACTTTCCCTATCTTTGCACAAAATTTAACAGACTTTTCAATGAACAACAGTATAAAACATCGTATTTATTCGGAAACGAGGTCGTATTTGTTGATGACCATCGGGCTGATTATCTATGCTGCGGGGTGGGTGGTTTTCATTATTCCGAACCAGATTGCCGGCGGCGGCGTTATTGGCATTGCCGCCATCATCACCTACGCCACGGGGTTCCCGACCGAATACAGTTATCTTATCATTAATGCCGGGCTTGTCGCCGGCGGGATGCTCATTCTGGGGCGCGGCTTCGGCCTCAAAACGCTTTTCGGTATCGGCATGGCGGCGCTGCTGTTTCATTTCCTGCCGGAATGGATTTCGCCCGAATTTATTGAGAAGGCGATTATTCACGACAACAACCTGCTCAACGCCCTGATTGGCGGCACGGCCAGCGGGTTTGGCATCGGGATGGTGTTTATGCAGGGCGGCAGCACCGGCGGTACGGATATTATTGCCATCATCTGGTCGAAGTTTAAAAATACGTCGCCCGGCCGCGTGTTCATTTTTTGCGACCTGATTATTATCGGCTCTATCCTGCTGTTGCCCGACCGGTCGTTCGAGCATGTGATTTACGGCTATGTCGAGATGGTGTCGTTTTCGTATGTGATAGATTTGGTTATTTCGGGCAACCGGCAATCGGTGCAAATCATGGTATTTTCGCCGCATTATGAACCCATTGCCGACCGGTTAGTGGGCGACTTGCAGCGCGGCGTTACCGTGATGGATTCGATGGGCTGGTACACCAAAAAGGAAGGCAAGGTGATTGTTGTCGTGGCGCGGAAGAACGAGGCCAACAGCATTTTCCGCGTCGTCAAGGAAATCGACCCGCAGGCTTTTATTTCCGTAGCCAACGTGATGGGCGTTTTCGGCAAAGGATTTGAACAGATTAAAACGGGAAAGATTACATGGAAACGCAAGCCTGAAGCGCCCTCCCGCAAAGCCTGAAGCGCCCGGCGGGACGTTGAACTCATCGTGCCGCAATGGGCAACAGCCCTTTTTTGTTTAGGAGAATCCATTTAAAAGTATTACCTTTGCGGCGATTTTAATAAAGGGAATGCGGCGGGGAGCCGAACCATTTGTTGAATGTTTGTTAAAAAATAAATGCAGTTACTATTTTGATTATTAATTTTACAAAACAATACGGGATGACGCCTTCCAAGCTGTGGGTCGTGCGTTCGAGTCCCTCCGAATCGCTAACATGAAAAGAACAGTATTATTTTTCTTATTTATTACCGCCGGCCTGTCGGTCTTTGCACAGACCAATGCCGCTACGTGGCGGATAACCCAGCGGCCGTCGGGCGACGGGCTTATAGAACTCGTGTTCTCCGCCGACATCCTGCCCGCGTGGTACATCTACGGGGTACACAAAATGGACGGCCCGATGCCGACCACTATCGGCTTTACGGCCAACGCCGCCTTCGAGCCTGTCGGCGCGCTGACCGAAGAAACGCCGGCCAAGCAGAAATTCGACGACATATTCGAAACCACCGTGTATTACTTTCACGAGAAAGCCGTTTTCATACAAACGATAAAACCCCTCGCCGACGCCGCGTTTACCGTCGCCGGGGCGCTGGAGTACCAAAGCTGCTCCGACCGCGAATGTATCCCCAACGAATATGCGTTTTCCATCGACATCCTGCCGGGCGGCGGGGCTGCGGCGGCGGAGGAAGAAAGTTTGTGGTTCTTTATGCTGGCCGCATTGCTGGCAGGTCTCGGAGCGATTATAATGCCCTGCATATTCCCGATGATCCCGATGACGGTCAGTTTCTTTATGAGCGGCTCGTCGAGTCGCTACGTTAGCCTGATGAAAGCCGTTATTTTCACGCTTTCCGTTACGCTGATCTATACACTCACCGGCGCCATTGTGGCGGTGTTTAAGACGCCGGCGTTTGCCAATATCCTTAGTACGCACTGGGTTCCCAACCTGCTGTTCGCCGCGCTGTTTATCGTTTTTGCTCTGTCCTTCTTCGGGCTCTTTGAGCTTCGCCTGCCTTCCGGCTTGGCCAACCGCGCCGACCGGCAGGTCGATAAAGGCGGTTATATTGCCTCGTTTTTCATGGCCGTAGTGCTGGCTATCGTTTCTTTTGCCTGCACAGGCCCCTTTGTGGGCAGTTTGCTGATGACCGCAGCGCAGGGCGCATCGGTTGTTAAGCCGATTATCGGGATGGGGCTCTTTGGCCTGGCGATGTCGCTGCCGTTTGTGCTGCTGGTACTGTTTCCGTCGCTGCTTAAGAGGCTGCCGAAGTCGGGCGGGTGGCTTAATGCCGTGAAAGTGGTTTTTGCCTTTATTATGCTGGCGTTTTGCGTGAAGTTTCTGGCACAGGTCGGCCAATCGCTGGGCGTGGAGCTGATTACCCGCGAGGTGGCGGTGGCATTCTGGCTCACGTTATCCGTACTGCTTGGGTGTTATATTTTAGGAAAGATAAAACTGCCGCACGACAGCGAAACGCCCCGGACAGGCGTCGGGCGGTTGATGCTGGCGATTGCGGCGTTCACCTTTGCCGGCTACCTGCTGCCGGGTCTGCTGGGCGGGGAGCTGAACGCCGTTGACCCCTTCCTGCCGGCGGCTACAAAACCGGCGCTGCCGCTCAGCGGCGCACCACATACGCCGGCTATTGCCATCCCGCAGGAAACGCCCTGCGGCAACCCGCCCAAATACGCCGGCACAAAGATGCACACCCCCGCCGGCATCAACGGCTATTTTGATTTGCAGCAGGCGCTGGATTGTGCCAAAACGCTGAACAGACCGGTGCTGGTGGATTTCACGGGGCATGGCTGCGTCAATTGCAAAAAGATGGAATCCTCGACGTTCAAAGACCCGCGTGTTGTCGAGTTAATTAACGACCGCTTTGTATGGGTCAGTTTATATTACGACGAAAATACCGACCTGCCGCCCGAAGAGCAAACGGCGGACTATAAAACCATCGGCAAGCGCAACCGCGCCTATCAGATGGAGACGTTTAAAACCGTTGCCAGCCCCTACTTTGCCATCATCACGGCGGACGGCGAGATACAGAAACAGGGGCTGGGGTTAGCAAGCGCGGAGGCGTTTCTGGCCTGGGCCAATGAAGGAATAAATCAATAAATAATATTATATAAAAAAAAATTAAATTAAAAACGTTATGTCAACAATTTTAAATGTACATGCGCGGGAGATATTAGATTCGCGCGGAAATCCCACCGTAGAGGTGGAAGTGGTAACCGAAGATGGCATCATGGGACGCGCAGCCGTTCCGTCGGGGGCATCGACAGGGGTGCACGAGGCGGTCGAATTGCGCGACGGCGACAAGGAGCGCTTTCTCGGCAAGGGTGTCCTGCAGGCGGTGCAGAATGTGAATACCGTGATCAACGAAACGCTGGTAGGCCTCTCGGTGTTCGACCAGCGCGACATCGACCGGACGCTTATCGACTTAGATGCTTCGGAGAACAAAGGCAACCTCGGCGCCAATGCCATCCTCGGCGTGTCGCTGGCTATTGCCAAGGCGGGGGCGCAGGCGTCGGGGCAACCGCTGTACCGGTACGTCGGCGGCGTAAATGCCCGCACCTTGCCCGTGCCGATGATGAACATCCTCAATGGCGGGTCTCATGCCGACAATGCTATCGACTTTCAGGAGTTCATGATTATGCCTGTGGGCGCGGAGACCTTTGCCGAAGCGCTGCGGATAGGCGCGGAAGTATTCCACAACCTCAAATCGGTGCTCAAAAAGCAGGGCTATTCTACCAACGTGGGCGACGAGGGCGGATTTGCGCCTAACCTCAAATCGAATGAAGAGGGGCTGACGGTTATTCTTGCCGCTATCGAAAAGGCGGGATACCGGCCGGGCGAAGACGTCTTTATTGCGCTCGACCCGGCGTCGTCGGAATATTATCTGCCCGAAGAAAAAGTGTATCACCTGCACAAATCGACCGGCGAAAAACTGACCCCTGCGCAGATGGTTGATTTCTGGAAAACATGGGTAAGCAAATATCCGGTCGTATCGATTGAAGACGGCATGGCCGAAGATGACTGGGACGGCTGGCGCCTGCTTACCGACACCATCGGCGACCGCTGCCAGTTAGTCGGCGACGACCTCTTCGTTACCAACAGCCGCCGCCTGCAATTGGGCATCGACCGGAAGGTTGCCAATTCGATTCTGGTAAAGGTAAACCAAATCGGTTCGCTCACCGAGACTATTGAGGCGGTAGAATTAGCCACCCGCCATGGTTATACGTCTATTATGAGCCATCGTTCGGGTGAGACCGAAGACACCACGATTGCCGACCTCGCCGTTGCCCTCAATACCGGCTTAATTAAAACCGGCTCGGCGTCGCGCTCCGACAGGATTGCCAAATACAACCAGCTGCTGCGTATCGAGGAGGCGCTCGGCAACGAGGGCTATTTTCCCGGGAAGGCATTCAAATACGCAAAATAATTTTTCTTTCTCAACGCGCACCGCGCAACGCACATGGTAGCTACGACCGGTTTTTTCGATGGCGTCCATTTGGGGCATCGTGCCGTGTTGCAGCGGGTCGCAGAGCGGGCGCGGGCGCAGGGGAGCGCGAGTGCGGTGGTTACGTTCTGGCCGCATCCGCGGGTTATCCTGCATCGTGATGCGCAGAAGGTGCGGCTGCTCAATGCCCTCGACGAAAAGCAACAGCGCCTGCGCGCCTGCGGCATTGACCACATCCATGTGCTGCCCTTCACGCCGGCCTTTGCCGCGCTATCGCCCGAAGCCTTTATGCGGGAGTACCTGTGCGGGCAGTTTCATATCTCAACCTTAGTGGTCGGGTACGACCATCATCTGGGACGGGATGCAGGCGCCGGCTATGACCGGCTGCGCGCCATCGGTCGGACAACAGGCATTGCCGTCGAACAGGTGCCGCAGGCGTATGTCGCCGATGGGGAAGCCGGCGCACAGGCCGTAAGCTCAACCAAAATCCGCGAGGCGCTCGCCGGGGGCGCCATCGCGACCGCCAACCGGCTGCTCGGTTATGCCTATTCCCTGCGGGGCGTGGTGGTCGAGGGGCAGCATCTCGGGCGGCGCCTCGGCTTCCCCACCGCCAACATGCAGCTCTACGAGCCGTTGAAACAGCTTCCGGCCAACGGCGTCTATGCTACCCGCGTGCGCCTCTACGATGCCGTATTTATGGGAATGACCAACATCGGCTACCGCCCGACGGTACAGCCGTCCGGCGCCGCACGTACCGTCGAAACACATATCCTCGACTTCTGCGACGACATCTACGGACAGGATTTTACCCTTGAGTTCCTCGACCGCATCCGCGAAGAACGACAATTCGCCTCGTTAGACGCGCTCACCGCGCAATTAAAAGCCGACAGGGAGGAAATTACGAATTACGAATTACGAATTACGGAATCCGGCTATCGCCGGATTTAATTACGAATTACGAATTACGAATTACGAACGTAGGGGCAACGCATGCGTTGCCCCTATTTGTTTTTTATTACGAATTACGGGGCAACGCATGCGTTGCCCCTACGGAACGGGAAACCCATAATGCGTAATTCGTAATTCGTAATTCATCCGGCGGATGCCGGATGCCGTAATTCGTATTTAAAAAAAAATAACTATCTTTGCGCGTCTTTTGATATGTTTTATAACAAAAAAAATTATTAATATGAAAAAAATTATTTTATCCTTTGTACTGTTTTTGCTGCTCTCTCCGGCCTTTGGGCAGGGCGGGCGCGTGGTAGAAATCCAGCAGCTCGGCGCCGACTACGCCGCCACACCCCCCACCGTTACCTTCCGCGTCTTCTGGGACAACGCCCCCACTCCGCCCCGCCACCGCGACACCGTATGGGTGTTCGTTGATGTGCAGACCATAGCTACCGACGGCACACTCGGCGCGTGGGAGCCTGCCACGCTTACCGGCGCCGTGGTAGATGCCGGCGCGGGGAGCATTATTACCGGCACGCTTCCCGGACGCGGCTTTTACCTCGACGGCCACGCCACCGTGCCCTTCAGCTCGACGCTCACCGTTACGCTGAGCAGCAGCCTCACGGGTAAAAAATTTAACTGGTGCGCTTATGTTACCGACTACCCGCCGAACGCCACCCTCGGCGCCGCCCATTATGACCTGCACGGCACGCCGCCCTTTGTGGTTAACGGCGTTTCTTTAGGCGCCGGGGCGCGTACTTTTGCCGGCGAATGTATTACCGCGCTAACCGATGCCACGGGCTGCCCGGGGTTCCTGCCGCTGCCGCCCGCTGCGCCGGCGCTTACTGCGGCGCCCGACTCCGTTTGTGCCGGTGATACCACGACCCTCACGGCCACCGCTGCCGATGCCGCCTTCTACAGTTTTGACGATGGCGCCACATGGATAGCCACGAACGCCGCCACCTTCTCGCTGACGGCCACTACCGAATACCCCATTGCGATAAAGAATGCTGCCGGCTGCTCTGTTACGGGTACGCCGGTAACGGTAACGGTGGTACCGCCGCCGGTGCCGGTGTTTGTTAGCCCGCCGACGACGTACTGTGCCGACAGTACGGTTACGCTCACGGCTTCTGCCGGTGCGGGCAGCTCGTACTGCTTTACGCAGACGGTAACGGGTTCTTCGCACAACCCTTATTTAACGGGTAATGATACGGTAGTGGGGGTTGATTGCGAGTTCCCGATGGTGGAATACTGTGCGCCTGCCGGCGACAGTACCTTTACGGTGCGGATGCCCGAAAGCGGCAGTGTAACCGTATGTGTGCGTGCCTGGAATACCTTTGGCTGCCATGCCGACACCTGCATTACCATAGGCGCCACGACCGCCCCGGTTGTAGCCCTGCTGTCTGCTCAAAATACCGACCTCCAAACAATAGCGGCAGGCGAGCAGCTAACCGCCATTACCTACGCGGCCACCGATGCCACCGCCGTAACCGTTACCGGCCTGCCCGCCGGCCTGAGCTATACCTGGAGCGCCCCGAACGTAAATATTACCGGCACGGCAGCCAACACGGCCACCGTTGGCGCACATTCTTATACCGTAACGGCTACCGGTTGCGGCACGACTACCGCGCAGGGGGTTATTACCATTACCGGAGAGTATTTCAGTATGACCACTATCAAAACCGGCAGCGTGTCTTTTGCTTCAACCTTCACCGGTACCCTGTACGTTGACTGGGGCGACGGTACAACAAGCACCTATACCACCAGCGGCAGCGGAAAATCGCACACCTATGCTGCCGGCACGCATACCATTACCGCGCAGGCAACGAAAATTACCCGTTTGGAATCGACCTCTAATAGCTTAACGGCGTTGGACGTAACAAAGTGTGCCTCGCTAACTTATTTGAGTTGTAGCTTCAACCAACTGACCGAATTAAACGTAAGCAATAATACTGCGCTAACTACTTTGTTCTTTCCCAGTAACAAATTGTCCGCATTAGACGTAAGCAAGAATACTGAGCTAACGGCCTTGGCCTGTCAAGGCAATCAATTGTCTTCATTAGACGTAAGTAAGAATACCAAGCTAACTGACTTGAATTGTTTCGGTAATCGATTGTCCTCATTAGACGTAAGCAGTAATACCGAGCTACGTGGCTTGCAGTGTAACAATAATTCATTATTGGGCGCATTGGACGTAAGTAAGAATATCAAGCTAACTGCTTTGTACTGTTACGATCTTCCATTATTGGGCACATTAGACGTAAGCAAGAATACCAAGCTAACGACCTTGCAGTGTTACAATAATAATTTGGGCACATTAGACGTAAGCAGTTGTACTGCGCTAACCTCTTTGAGGTGTGAAAGTAATGAGTTGACCACATTAACCCTTCCGCAGAGTACTACGCTAATTAGCTTGTGGTGTCGCGAGAATAATTTGTCTTCATTAGACATAAGCGATTATACTGAGCTAACTGAATTGTTGTGTAGCCATAATCCATTGGGCACATTAGACGTAAGCAGTAATACCAAGCTACGTGGCTTGCAGTGTTACAATAATAATTTGGGCTCATTAGACGTAAGCAGTTGTACTGCGTTAGTTGCGTTGGACTGTTATAATAATAATTTGACCTCATTAGACCTGTCGCAGAATACAGCAACTACCTATTTGGCTTGCCACAATAATCCATTGGGCACATTAGACGTAAGCAGTAATACCAAGCTAGTGACCTTGAACTGTGGCAATAATAATTTGGACTCATTGAACGTAACGTATAATACCAAACTAACTACCCTGGACTGTCAAAATAATAATTTGACCTCATTCGACGTAAGTCAGTGTACCACGCTATACATCCTGAAGATACAAACCAATCTCTTCACCGCCGCGGCGCTCAATACTTTATTCGGCACACTTCCCGCCGGCGGCAGCGGAAAAACGGTATATATCTGGCAGAACCCGAGACCGGGTTCCTCCGGCTATGGCAACCCTGGCGACGGCACCGCAAACTGCAACACAGGCCTCGCTCCCACCGGCTGGACGGTAAATAAAACTCAAACGTATTAGCCCCGCCGTAATTCGTAATTCGTAATTCGTAATTCGTAATTAAAAAAAGTAGTTTGTAATTAAAAAATTTCCTATCTTTGCATTTATTTTATAAAAAATATGAAAGAGATTGATACAGGTATAACAGACACAAGGAAACATACCGGCGCGGCTTGCGGGCGGGGTGGAAGCGGTAGTATTTTCCTCGCCGGCAAGGGGCAACCAACCCCAAAATACCGGCAAAAGGGGCTTTTCGACCCAAATATAGGTTCTGCCGGTCGGCAGAAGGCGCTTTTGGGTCGAAAAGTAGGTTCTGCCGACCGGCAGAAGGTATATTTGGGTCGAAAAATAGGTTCTGCCGACCGGCAGAAGGTACTTTTGGGTCGAAAAGCAGGTTCTGCCGACCGGCAGAAGGTACTTTCCTGTCAAAATAGCATAAAATATTCTATACTCTGCCAAAATGGCATAAATATTCATCTTTAAAAACACAGTAAAAATGGAAAAATTCATTGCATTGAATGTATCGCATCTGCGATTAGGCAACCTGGCCGGGTTGACCTCCGAAACGATTGTCCGCGCAAACGCGGGAGTAGCATTACTTAATAATGTAGATGTCAAAGCGCTTGATAAGCTGACCGCCTCCAACGGACGGCTAATCTCGCTCATGGACCGCTCCCACGCCAGCCCTCTTACGCCGCTCATTGCGGCGAAGGATAAGGAGCGCGACGTGGTGTTTTCCGACATCAAACGTACGGTTGCGGCGGCGCGCAAAAGCACGGTGCCCGCTACCGCTGCCGCCGGTATCAAACTGTCGGAATTTTTAGACCCTATCTGGAGCACGGGAACCTCCCCGATGATGACCCAGACTACCCACATCGACACGCTCAAGACACGCTATCAGGCCGATACCGTAGCCGTAGCCGCTGCCGCCACCCTGGGACTGACGCCGGTAATGGCCGCCCTCTTTACGGCGAACACCGCCCTCTTTACCCTCTACAACCAACGGCTGGACGCGCTGTCGGCTGCCGACAGTCCCGCGGCAAGCAGCGTCAAAGACGAGGTGGTGGAAGATTATGACAACTTTTGCACGGCTATCGAACTCCATCTCTTTACGCTGCCGGTGACCGGGCTTGCGGAGCTCTTCAGCGCGATGAACGACATCCGCCGCAGGTACATTTCGCACCAGCCGGTACCGCTCACCCCCGCGCGCACGTCGGTGGCGCCCATCCCCGAACAGGTGCATACCGGCAAGCATATCACGCCCCTGCCCCGCGTCTTCTACCAGGCCGACACGGAGCTGCGCGAGTTAGTATTTTCGGAAGATTTTGATGTTACCTACCGCAACAACATCGAAGTGGGCGAGGCGCACCTCTTCATCCACGGCAAAGGCAAATACACCGGTCGATACGACAGCACCTTTCATATAGTTGCGAGTTGAGACAATGGACTTTTAGATTTTTGGACTTTGAGACAATAGACTTTTAGACAATAGACGTAAAACATTAATAACAAAAACGGCAGGACAAAGTGTTTAAAATTAAGATGCATCTTTTATTATTTTTATTAGAAATTATTACATGAGTATTCTTATCAATACTTGAACCATCTTAATAATTTGGCACTTTGTACAAAGGGGTTGCAGGGATGCACCCCCTTTTTTTTTGAGCTATGAGCGATGAATTTGCTTCCGCCCCCCAAATTCCCCTCCTTCGGAGGGGAATTTGGGGGGTGGAAGACGATAGACAATAGACGTTGAGACGTTAGACAAAAACGCAGGGGCGAACACATTGGTTCGCCCCTACGTTTTTGGCTATTGTCTCTGTTCCGTCTCTGTTTTCTCTGTTCTGTCTATTGTCTAAAAGTCTATTGTCTCAAAGTCTATTGTCTGTCCCGTCTCTGTTCCGTCTCTGTTCCGTCTAACGTCTAAAAGTCTATGTTCTCAAAACACTCCGGGCAGTAGCCTACGATGAGGGCGGTGGCGGCGGCGGCGCGGTATCCGGCAGGCAGGGGCTGGGCGGCAAGCGGACGCTCGATGCAGGTGATGGCCTCGCAGCGCAGGCATCGGAAGTGCGGATGATTGTCGTGATGCGCCCCGGCTACGCATCCGCGACAGCGGGCATAATAGGTCTTGCCGTTATTGCCAAAAATGCGATGCACTTTCCCGTCTTCGCAAAAACTTTGCAGGATGCGGTACAGGGTAACGCGGTCCATAGTCCCCCCCAGCCGCGCCCCGATGTCGTCATGGGAGAGCGCCGTCGAGGCGTTGTCGAGCACATCCATCACCATTTGTTTGGTTTTTGTATTGCGTTTCGGTTTATCCATCTTATTCATTGAAGGCGCAAAGGTACTAAAAATGATTGACGTTTTTTTATTACCTTTGCACTTTCAAATTATAAATAATACAGCTATGAATGCCGATGAACGGTTCAAAAAACTGATTGCTCATGCCAAAGAATATGGCTTTATTTTCCCGTCGAGCGAAATTTATGACGGGCTTGCTGCCGTGTATGATTACGGACAGTTAGGCGTAGAACTGAAAAATAATATCAAAGCGAGTTGGTGGAACGCGATGGTGCGGCAACATGATAATATTGTCGGGTTGGACAGCGCCATTTTTATGCACCCGCGCATTTGGGAGGCCTCGGGGCATGTGGGCGCGTTCAATGATCCGCTGATTGATAACCGTGACAGCAAAAAACGCTACCGCGCCGATATGCTGGTAGAAGAGCATGCCGCGAAAATCGAAGAGAAAATCGAAAAGGAAGTGGAAAAGGCGCGCCAGAAATTCGGCGCTTCGTTCGACGAAGCCCATTTCCGCGCTACGAATGTGAATGTGCAACGCCATCTTGTAAAAATTTTGGAAATACGGGTGCGGTTGAATGCCGCCCTGCAGGCGAATGACTTTAAGGCGCTGCGGCAACTGATTATCGACTGCGAAATCCCCTGCCCCGTGTCGGGAAGCCGTAACTGGACAGAGGTTCGGCAGTTCAACCTTATGTTCAGCACACGCATCGGCAGCGTGAGCGACGAGGCCAGTCAGATTTACCTGCGTCCCGAAACGGCACAGGGGATTTTTGTGAATTTTCTGAATGTCCAGAAAAGCGGACGGATGAAAATCCCGTTCGGCATCGCGCAAATCGGAAAGGCATTCCGCAATGAGATTATAGCGCGGCAGTTTATCTTCCGCATGCGCGAGTTCGAGCAGATGGAAATGCAGTTCTTTGTCCGCCCCGGCGAAGAGATGAAATGGTTTAAGTACTGGAAGGAAGAACGGATGCGGTGGCATCGGTCGATAGGGCTGGGCGACGAAAAGTACCGTTTCCATAACCACGACAAGCTGGCGCACTATGCCAACGCCGCCGTTGATATTGAATTTGAATTTCCGTTCGGCTTCAAGGAGCTGGAGGGCATCCATTCGCGGACAGACTATGACCTGAGCCGGCATCAGGAGTTTTCGGGACGGAAACTGCAATACTTCGACCCTGAAACCGGCGAGAGCTATGTGCCGTATGTGGTGGAAACGTCTATCGGGCTTGACCGCATGTTTCTTGCGGCGCTGTCGGCGGCCTATTGCGAAGAGACGCTCGATAACGGCGAAGAGCGGGTGGTGTTGCGTATTCCGGCGGCGCTCGCGCCGGTGAAAGTGGCCGTGTTGCCGTTAGTGAAGAAAGACGGGCTGCCCGAATACGCCCGCGAACTGTTACAGTCGCTGCGTACCGACTTCAATTGCCAGTACGACGAAAAAGACAGCATCGGCAAGCGATACCGCCGGCAGGATGCCATCGGCACGCCCTTCTGCATCACTATCGACCATCAAACATTGAAAGACGACACCGTAACCGTCCGCTACCGCAACAGCATGACGCAAGACCGCGTCTCCGCCGATATGCTCCCGTTGATAGTGGCAGCAGGCTGCAGGCAGAGTCAGCGGCCGTTACAATCTAATCTCTAAAATCAACTATCAACATGGAAGAATTAACCGCAGGCACGAGGGTTGAGCACGACCGTTACGGAGCGGGGTATGTCCTCGCCGTGTCGTTAACCAATTACGACATTATCTTTGAACGCGGCGGCAAGCTGTCGCTGCTGAAATCGACGGCGATGAATGAAATGGAAGTCGTCGAGGCCGTCGAGACGGACGACGACACGCCGAAACTCACGCTGGCCGAGGTGGAGAGCGTGCTCACGCTGCTGTTAGACCGCCATAACGGGCTGGAGCATGACGTGGAACTGGGCGACCGCTGGCAGGGCGGTATAATGATACTCAAACCGGCCAACGATTCGTTGCCGAAGGAAATACCGATAGAAATATTTTTTCACAAAATCGTAATGCTGCGCGATCGCCTGCGGGTACTCGAGCAAAATATCAACAGCCATAAAAGGCTCTCCGACGAGGACAAGGTCGGGTTGCAGCAATATATCTCCCGCATCTACGGCAGCCTGACCACCTTCAATGTGCTGTTCAAAGATAAACGCGATTACTTTGTCGGCATGAGCAAAGAGCCGTAATTACGAATTACGGCATCCGGCATCCGCCGGATGAATTACGAATTACGAATTACGAATTACGAACGCAGGGGGAACCCGTAATTCGTAATTCGTAATTCGTAATTAAAAAGCCGTAATTCGTAATTCGTAATTCGTAATTAATCAAAGCAGCTGCCGCCGATAAATTCGCGCAGTACGGAGGTGGAGGGGATGGTCGATTCGTCGTCGGGAGCAACCATTTCAAAATAACTAAGGAATTTGAGCAGCCGCAGGGCTTCGGCATAGGACGGGTCGATGGGCAGGATGCGGTGCAGCAGCGGCTCGGCGTAGCGGCGCAGCACGGCGAGCTCGTACAGCAGCGCCGAGTTAAACATGATGTCGGCCTGCTCCTGAAAAGGGAAAATGTAGCGGTCTTCGCCGCGGCGGACACTGCTCCACTGGGCGATGGTCTGGGCGGCGGTGTACCCGCGCGTCCGCGCATCGCGCACAATGCGCCGCAGCAGGCGGTTGTCGGTAGTCGAGATGCGGTTGTTCTCGTCCATCGCAATCGACGTCAGCGCCGAGGCGTATATCCGGAATTTGTTTGGCTGTTCGACGCCTTCCGTTAATAAGGGATTGAGGGCATGAATGCCTTCGAGCATGAGCAGGTCATTGGGGCGGATGCGCAGGGTGTCCCCCGAAAGATGGCGCTTGCCGGAGATAAAGTCAAACCGCGGCGTGGTGATGGACTTCCCGCGCAGCAGGGCGCGCAGGTGGGTGTTGAGCAGGTCGAGGTCTAAGGCGTCGATCGAATCGAAATCATATTTGCCGTCGGCGTCGCGGGGCGTTTTGTCCCTATCGACAAAGTAATTGTCGAGTTCGATGGCCACGGGGTTCAATCCGGCGAGCTTTGCCTGAATGCCGAGCCGCTTGGCGGTGGTTGTTTTGCCGCTGCTCGAGGGGCCGGCGAGCAGCACTAACTTCAACTGGTCATGCCGTCGCTGGATGTGCTTGGCGAGCGATACGTATTCGCGTTCCTGCAACGCCTCGGCGACGAGAATGAGCTGGCGGATTTGGTTGCCCTGCACCAATTCGTTAAGCGAGCCGATGTTTGTGGCGCCCAGAATCCGGTTCCAGTCCTTATGCTGTTGAAAGATACGGAACAGTTTCGCCTGTCGGGGCTTCTCTTCTAACCGCCGGGGCGCGTCGGCACGGGGCATTCGCAGCAGGATGCCGTCGCGGTAACGGCACAGTTCAAATACTTTCAGCGAGCCGGTCGAGTAAACTAACGGGCCGTAGAAGCAGTCGGGGTAGCCGTCCAAGTAATAAACAGTGGTATAGAACCGGCCGCGTGTTTTTTGCAGCAGGGCTTTTTCATGCTGGCCGTTGCGGTCGAAGAGGCGGATGACCTCGTCGGTTTCTTTTCGGGCACGGACGAATGGAATGTCCATCTCGGCCAGTTCGCGCATCCGGCTGTTCACTTTTTTGAGCAGCGTGTCGCCGGCCGGTTGCCCGTGGCGGGTTATTTCGCCGTACAGCCCGCGCGAAATCGAATGTTCAATAGAGAGCCGGTAATCGGGCAGCACATCGCAGACGGCCTTCTGGCAAAGGAACGACAGCGAGCGCTGGTAGGTGCGGATGCCGTCGGGGTGCGCAATGTCAATAAACCGCACCGTTAATTCGCCATAGACTTGATACGATAGATCCTTCAGCTGGTTATTCACCCACGCGGCCAGCATGTCCGACACGCCGCGCAGGTCGAGCCGGCCGATTAATTCGTACAGCGTTGTCCCCGGCGGGCATGTGCAGTAGCTTTGGGTATTTTCACAAAAGATACGTACCATAATGATTCCCCATCAACCATTCTTGATGTAGCATCGTGTGCGCATATAAAATTCTTTTTCGTAGTTGTCCCAGATCCCGACGGCATTGATGTTCTCTTCGAGCTGCGGGGTCGAGATGGCAACCTTTACACCACGCCGGATGTAGGCATTGTTCATTGCTACGTAGTAGAGCGAGTGGACGCCGCGGTGCTGCCAGTCGGGATGGACGCCGTTGAAATACAAATCGACGGTATCGTACCGGCGCAATGCCCGCAGGATATGAAACCAGCCGAAGGGGAACAGTTTCCCTTTGGCTTTCTGGAAGGCGCGCGACAGGGTCGGCATACTCAGGCCGAAGCCGACCACATCGTCGTTTTCATCAATAATAAAACATATCAATTCGGGACGCACGAAAGGGAAATAGGCTTTGACGTAGTAGGCGATTTGACGGGGCGAAAGCTCCGTGTAGCCATACAGGTCGATAAACGAGCGGTTGATGGTGTCGAACATTTTGGGCGCGTACGGAAGCACGTCTTTGCTGCGGGCAAATTCCTTGATGCGCAGGTTGTACTTCTGGCTTATCAGCTTATTGATGCGTTCTATCTTTTCCGGCACCGGCTGCGAGGCGGGAAAGCGGTGCTGCAGCCAATCGACCGACTTCACATAGCCGTGCTTTTCGAGGTGCACCGGGTAATAGGGGTAGTTGTACTTGGCGACTATCGACGGCTGTTTGCCAAAACCTTCGACGAGCATTCCTTCGGAGTCCAAGTCGGTAAAGCCCATCGGCCCGTGGATGCCGGTCATGCCCTTGCTTTTGCCCCAGACTTCAACGGCATCGAGCAATGCCCGCGACACCTCTTCGTCGTCCGTAAAATCGAGCCAGTCAAAGCGTGTCAGCCTGTTTTGCCACCGGTCGTTCGCCTTATGATTAATAATGCCGGCCACGCGGCCTGCGGGCTTCCCCTCTTTGAAGGCCATAAAATAAACCGCCTCGCAAAAATCGAACGAGGGATTAATGTGCCGGCTCAGGGTTTTCATCTCATCGGAGATGAGAGGAGGAACCCAGCAAGGCTCTGTTGCATACAGCGAAAACGGGAAGCGGACAAACCGCTTTAATTCTTTTTGTGTTGTTACTTCTTTTATTGTTACCATGCTATTCGGGTTTTAAGGAGTGCGAAGGTACGAAAAGAAATTGGATATTGATGATTGACGATTGACGATATTCAATATCAATTCTTAAATTGTCGATTTCTTTCCGTACATTTGTACTCTTTTTTAATAATACAGCATGAAACAGTACAAACGCTACCTTGTTACTTCCGCCCTTCCGTACGCCAACGGCCCGGTGCATATCGGGCATCTTGCCGGGGTGTACGTCCCGGCCGACATCTACGTCCGCTACCTGCGGCTGCGCGGGCGCGAAGTGAAATTTATCGGCGGCTCCGACGAGCACGGCGTCCCGATTACCATCAAAGCACGCAAAGAGGGCGTTACGCCGCAGGATATTGTCGATAAATATCACCTTATTATTAAGGACTCGTTCGAGCGATTCGGTATTTCGTTCGATATTTATTCGCGCACCTCGTCGAAAATACACCATCAAACCGCCTCCGATTTCTTCCGAAAACTGTATGACGAAGGCGTATTTGTCGAAAAAACAACGGCGCAGTACTACGACGAGGAAGCCGGGCAGTTCCTTGCCGACCGCTACATCGTGGGTACATGCCCGACCTGCGGCAACGACAATGCCTACGGCGACCAGTGCGAAAAATGCGGCTCGACGCTCAGCCCGACCGAACTGATTAATCCGCACTCGGCCATCAGCGGCAGCAAGCCCGTACTGCGCGATACAACGCACTGGTACCTCCCCCTCGACCGCTACGAGCCCTGGCTGCGCCAATGGATTCTGGAGGAACATCGGGAGTGGAAACCGAATGTTTACGGCCAGTGCAAATCATGGCTCGACGGTGGCCTGCAACCGCGTGCCGTAAGCCGCGACCTTGACTGGGGCGTGCCTGTGCCTGTCGATGGCGCCAAAGGAAAAGTGCTTTACGTATGGTTCGACGCCCCTATCGGCTATCTGTCGAATACCATCGAACTGCTGCCCGACGAGTGGGAGATGTGGTGGAAAGACGAGGATACGAAAATGGTGCATTTTATTGGGAAAGATAATATCGTCTTCCACTGCATCGTCTTCCCGGCCATGCTGAAGGCGCACGGCGGCTTTATCCTGCCGGAGAATGTCCCGGCCAACGAATTTTTAAATCTTGAGAATGATAAAATATCCACGTCGCGCAACTGGGCGGTCTGGCTGCATGAGTACCTTGACGAATTTCCCGGCAAGGAAGACGTCCTGCGGTACGTCCTTTGCGCCAATGCCCCGGAAACAAAAGACAACGACTTTACGTGGACCGATTTCCAAACCCGCAACAACAGCGAGCTGGTCGCCATTCTGGGCAACTTCGTAAACCGCGCCCTGATGCTTGCGCATAAATATTTCGACGGGCATGTGCCGCCCATCCATACGCTTACCGACTACGACGAGGCGACGCTGAATGAAATCCCCGTCATCAAACAGTCGATGGAAAACAATATCGAAACCTACCACTTCCGCGATGCCCTGAAAGACGCCATGAACCTCGCCCGACTCGGCAATAAGTATATCTCCGACACCGAACCATGGAAGCTCGCCGCCAGCCAAAGCCCCCGCGTAGCGACGATCATACATGTCGCCATCCGGATTTGCGCCAACATCGCCATCGCCTTTGAACCGTTCCTCCCCTTTACCATGCAAAAACTGCGGTATATGTTAGGCATGAACGCCGTTTCGTGGGATACCTTCGGCCAGCCGGACATCCTCGCCGGCATCCGCCGGCTCAAAGAACCGCAACTGCTGTTCGATAAAATCGAAGACGCCGACATTGACCGGCAAAAGGCACGCCTGCAAGCCGCCGCCGCAGCGCCGCCACCGTCCCTGCCGTCCCTGCCGCCGCAAAAAGAACCCTGTACGTACGACGATTTTATGAAAACCGACATCCGCACCGCCACCGTCATCAAAGCCGAACGTGTACCCAAAACCGACAGACTGCTCAAGCTGACGGTCGATACCGGACTGGATACCCGCACCGTCGTCTCGGGCATCGCCCAATACTACACGCCCGAAGCTATCTACGGCAAACAGATTTGCCTTTTAGCCAACCTCGAACCCCGCACCATCAAAGGCATCAAATCGCAAGGCATGATTCTCATGGCACAGCAGCCCGACGGAACCATGCGAATCATCCAGCCGGAAGAACGGATGGAGAACGGAGCCATAATAAGTTGAGAGTTGAAAGTTGAAAGTTGAGAATTGAAATCAGGTTGTACAGACAAAATAAAAATGGTGTGGGATTCTGAAAAATCTTCTCCAGAGATAATTTTTATTTCTCCAGAGATAAAAATTATCTCTGGAGAGATAATGTTATCTGTAGAGAGATAAAAATTATTTTTTGAAGAAGAAGAAATTATCTCTTGAGAGATAAAAATTATTTCTCAAGAGATAAAAATTATCTCTCAAGAGATAGTGTTATTTCTCCAGAGATAGAAATTATTTCTCCAGAGATAATTTTTATCTCTGGAGAGTTTTTTTCGTTTTTTCCTTCGATAAAATAATTTTCGTGCCTGTTCTCTATTTTTTCTGACGCAAGACGTAAGAACAAAGACGGAAGAACATAGACGGAAGACGGAAGACGGAAGAACAAAGACGTAAGATGTCTATGTTCTTCCGTCTATGTTCTTCCGTCTATTGTCTATGCTCTATGCTCTATTGTCTATGTTCTTTCGTAATTCGTAATTAAAATTGTACCTTTGCAAGCAAAATTTTCAACATGCAGCACGAAACTTTAATAGCGACCATCGAACCGCAGGTACAAGCCTATCTTGCCTGTTTGGCAGCCCGTCCCGACGGCGAAGAGATAGAATATCGCACGCCGCTCGAAACGCTTTTCAATACGTTGCAAATCCCCTTTTTGAACAAAACGTCCCTCGTGCAGGAAGACCGCCGCAGCGGCATTGACATTGACGGTATGCCCGACTTTTTCGTGTGGAATGACGCCGACTCTCTTTTCAAAAGCCTGATAGGTTTTATCGAATGCAAAAAGCCGTCGTTTAATCTCGATAAATTAATTGAAAGCGCGCAAATTAAAAAGTATTCCAAAACCTGCGAAAATATAATCATAACCAATTATACGCGGTTCATTCTGTTGCAGGAAGGCAAAAAGCAGCACGATATTACGCTTGCCGCCGACACCAAAGCACGGCTTGATTTTGTAACCCTTTTGCAGGATTTTTACGGGTACAAATATCCTTATATAAAAACGAAAAAAACGCTTGTGTCGGCGCTCGCCGCGCAAAGTTTCTATTATTCGGTGGCGCTGCGCGAATACATTGCAGACAAAACAAATGCCGCCGAAAGTTTTTATACCAAATTCAGAGGCCTTTTCGGCGAGTATGAAAAATCCATTAACTACCATTACGAATTAGCTGATTTTTGCGATGTTTACGCACAGTCGCTTGTCTATGGGCTGCTGCTTGCACGCTTGGATACAAACGAGCCGCTGAACGAACAAAAGCTGAACTATCTTGAAAATATTCCCGACGAATACCGCCTGCTTTATGAATTTTTGGAACAGGGCTATTTGATACGGCATTTGCCTACAGAAATAAAAATGGCGCTCACCAACATTGGTAAGAACATCAATTTGATTGATACGGCGGCAATAACCAATGAGTTTTTGAAAAGCAACAACGGCAAGCAAAACATTGCCGTTTATCTTTATGAAGACTTTTTGGCTCGATACGACACGCTTCGCGGAACGGAAAACCGCAAGGAAGGCGGCGTTTATTATACGCCTGTGGAGGCGGCTGATTTCATTACCCGCGGCGTAAATTATTTAATAAAAGATAAATTCAACTTGGATGGCTACAGCGATTTAAGCATAAAAATCCTTGATTTCGCGTGTGGTACCGGCACTTTTATTCATTCCATTTTAGAGCAAATTATTCCTGAAAATCCGGATAGTTTAGATAAACGCATCGTAAAACAAAAAGTGCAAAATGATATTTACGGCTTTGAGTTGCTTTTTACGCCTTACATAATTGCACACACCATTTTAACGCGCTTTTTAAAAGACAGAGGCATTGTTTTGGATCCGGGGAAAAAGGAGCGTTTGGGTATTTATCTCACCAATACGCTTGACATCAGTCAGCATTCAATCAGCGAACTGCTGCCGTATTTGAAAAGCGAATATGAAAAATCACAATCGGTTAAAGATGTGGAAGCGCTTTTAGCCATTATAGGAAATCCCCCGTATTTTAACGGGAGAAGTCGGGAGAAGAGCGATATCATTGACGCTGAATTGCAAAAATACAAAGCCGGACTCCATGAGAAAAAAATAAATCTGGACGACCTGTACATTAAATTTATTCGTTTTGCCGAGCGCAAAATCGAAAAAAACGGGTATGGAATTGTGGGCATAATTACCAATAACAGCTTTCTTGACGGTGTTACGCATCGCAAAATGCGCGAACATCTGTATAATACGTTCGACGAAATTTACATCCTCAACTTGCACGGCAACACCCGCAAAGGCGACACCGACAAAAATATCTTTGATATTATGGTGGGGGTTTCCATTTCGTTTTTTGTAAAATATAAAAAAGAAAAAACCAGTACTCCAAAAGTAGAGCAGCAAACGTTGAATTTTAACAGGCCACATAAAGATGTTGCGCCGCCGAAGCCTGTATTTTATTTTTCTACCCTTGATAACCATTTAATTTCCCGCGCCGAAAAATTATCGTTTCTTGAAAATACCGATTTTAAAACGGTGCGCTGGAAGAAAATTATTCCTTCCGATAGTACCTATTTTTGGTTTACCGACAAAAAATTTTCAAACATAAAACAATATAAAAAGTTTTGGAAATTGACGGACATTTTTAATTATTACAACAGCGGCATACAGACAAAGAATGATGATTTCGTTATGCATTATTCGCAAAAATCATTAGAACAGCTTGCCGCGGCAATACGTCCTTTATATAAACCGGAAATTGCCGCGAAATATAATGTTTGCGACAGCCGAGATTGGACAATCGAAAAAGCAAAAGAAGATTTGTTGAAAAATTATAATCCGCAAGAAATTGCATATCGCCCTTTTGACAACAGAATTACTTCGTTATCAAAAATCTCAAAGGGTTTTATTGCCTATCCCCGCTACGAAACGGCTAAGCATTTTGAAAAAGAAAATATTGGATTGTGTTTTACAAGAAATGTAGATAAAAATTATACGGATGTTTTTGTAACTAATAAATATATTGATTTACACATAATCAGCGGACAAAATTACATAGCTCCGCTTTATTTCTACAATGGCTTGGAACATTCCGAAATGCTGCAACTTAATTTTAAGGGCGAAGGAAAAAAGTTTGCTAATTTCACCGGAAAATTTATAAAACGATACCTCAAAAAATTAGACCCTGCGCCCACGCCTGAAGAAATTCTCGCCTACATCTATGGCGTTTTGCATTCAAAAGTTTACAGAGAAAAATACATTGAGTATTTAAAAATCGATTTCCCCGCCGTGCCCATGACAACCCACAGAGAAACATTCGACAAATATGCAACGCTGGGGCAAACACTCATTGATTTGCATTTGTTGAAAACGCCTGTTGATGATTTTTATCACGAAGCAGTACTGCACAACGGAGAATTTGTCAGAATGAAAAAATATCTCAATCTTCAAATAGACGCAAATTTTGACGGCGATTTTAGTATTGAAAAGATAAGCCATGATAATGATATGCTGAATATTTATACAACCCACAATAAAAGAATAGAAATCCGTCCTGTAACTTCCGATGTTTATAACTTTGAAATCGGCTCCTACAAACCGATTGAAAAATGGCTCAAATACAGAATTAAAGATAACGTTGTGATCAACGCTTCCGACCTCAAACACCTCAAAGATATGATTAGCGCAATAAAAAACACGCTTGCCGTCATGCAGGAAATAGACAATATGGGCGAGGAATATTTAATTGGCATTTAGTTTTTGCCATAGCCGCACGCATCTTTGCAAAAAATGTTTACAACTTGTTTGTAAATTCAAAATAAAGTAGTACCTTTGCAGGCCTGTTTTTTAAGAAAAGACAGTATAATGAACTATAAATTAATTATTTTAATAAACAAATGCCTGGACTAATTGGTAAAAAAATCGGAATGACTTCCGTGTTCGATGCCGACGGTAAAAATATACCGTGTACGGTTATCGAGGCTGGTCCGTGTGTA
The DNA here is from genome assembly GCA_031270845.1 of Prevotellaceae bacterium. Taxonomy (GTDB): domain Bacteria; phylum Bacteroidota; class Bacteroidia; order Bacteroidales; family UBA932; genus JAIRKX01. The sequence continues at coordinate 7,770 of JAISXF010000095.1, read as the reverse complement.
GTTACGCTGGTTCGTACAGAAGAGAAAGATGGTTATGCCGCTGTACAGCTTGCCTATGACGATAAAAAAGAGAAACACACCAGCGCAGGCTTAATAGGCCACTTTAAAAAGGCAAACACCACCCCGAAAAGCAGAGTCGCGGAGTTTGAAAACAACTACGAGAAAAAATTGCAATTGGGAGACATCATCACTGTTGCCGACGTGCTCAATGAAAATGACTGGGTCGATGTAACAGGTATTTCAAAAGGCAAGGGATTCCAGGGCGTTGTTCGACGCCACGGGTTCAGTGGAGTGGGAGGGCAAACCCACGGCCAGCACAATCGCCTGCGGGCGCCCGGTTCAATGGGCGCATCGTCATGGCCTTCGCGCGTATTCCCCGGCAAACGGCTGGCCGGACGCATGGGAGGCGATAAGGTAAAAGTGCTTAACCTGAAAGTGCTTAAGGTAATTCCCGAAAATCACTTGTTATTGGTCAAAGGTTCCATCCCGGGAGCCAAAGGGTCGTACTTATTAATAGAGGAGTAATCGGACAATGGAACTATCAATTTACAACATCGACGGACATGCGTTGGAAACCACGGTTACGCTCGACGATACCGTGTTTGGAATCAAACCCAACGACCATGCTATTTACTTGGACGTGAAGCAGCATTTAGCCAACAAGCGTCAAGGAACACACAAAACCAAAGAACGCGGCGAAGTGGCATTCAGCACGAAAAAAATCATCCGCCAGAAAGGCTCGGGTGGCGCGCGACATGGAAGTATCAAGGCGCCCATTTATGTAGGAGGCGGTCGCGTATTCGGCCCCAAGCCGCATGGATACGGATTTAAGCTGAATAAAAAAATCAAGCAGCTCGCACGCCGCAGCGCCCTCTCGTACAAAGCGCAGCAAAGCGCTATCACCTGCCTGGAAGCCTTTACGCTGGAAGCGCCCAAAACCAAAGAATTTATCACCATCTGTCAAAATCTTGACATCGACGGTGAAAAAGTGCTGATGGTGCTTCCCGAAAACAATGATACGATTTACCTCTCGTCGCGCAACCTGTCGCGCACCAAAGTGGTGCCTGTTACGGAGCTTACGACTTACGACATCGTGAACGCCACATCCCTTGTCCTCGTGGGCGATGCGGCCGATACACTGAACAAACAGCTGGCACGTTCATAATTTTAGAAACCATGATAGATATAATTATAAAGCCGATAGTAACCGAAAAGATGACGGTTCAGGGCGAAAAGTTGAACCATTACGGTTTCGTTGTTGACCGCAGAGCCAATAAGGTGGAAATAAAAAAAGCGGTCGAGGAAATGTACGGAGTGAAGGTAAGCGACGTAAACACCATCAATTACCACGGCAAACGCAAAAGCCGTAATTCCAAAACAGCCGGTGTATTAAAAGGCCGCACCAACCACTTCAAAAAAGCGATTGTTACGCTGGCCGGGAACGAGACTATTGACTTCTTCAGTAATATTTAAGCGCTATGGCAGTACGTAAATTTAAACCGGTAACCCCCGGTACCCGACATAAAATAATCAGCGCATTTGATGAAATCACCTGCGCAAAGCCCGAAAAATCGTTGCTCGCCCCGCTGCATAAAAGCGGAGGCCGCAACCATCAGGGCAAAATGACCATGCGATACCTTGGCGGTGGGCATAAGCGGATGTACCGTATCATCGACTTCTTACGCAATAAGGACAACATCCCCGCGACCGTAAAGACTATTGAATATGACCCCAACCGCAGCGCCCGCATTGCATTAGTAGTATATGCCGACGGCGAAAAACGCTATATCATTGCGCCGACCGGCTTAAAGGTAGGCCAGCAAATTCAATCGGGTAAAGGCGCTGCGCCCGATGTGGGCAATACGCTGACGCTTTCTGAAATACCGTTGGGGACGCTGGTGCATAACATAGAACTGCATCCGGGACAGGGCGCGGCGATGGCTCGCAGCGCCGGAACCTATGCCCAGCTAACCGCCCGCGAAGGCTCCTATGCCGTGTTGAAACTGCCTTCGGGCGAAACGCGTATGGTATTGGTAACCTGCCGCGCGACGATTGGCACCGTGTCGAACTCCGACCACAATCTGGAATCGCACGGCAAAGCCGGCCGCAACCGCTGGTTAGGCCGTCGCCCGCGCAACCGCGGCGTAGTGATGAACCCCGTTGACCACCCGATGGGCGGCGGCGAAGGGCGTGCTTCGGGCGGGCATCCGCGCTCGCGTAAAGGTATCCCGGCAAAAGGATATAAGACACGCGACCCGAAGAAAAACTCGAAGAAGTTTATCATTGAAAGAAGAAAAAAATAACCGGTTAAAACAAAGATAACACTATGAGTCGTTCAGTAAAAAAAGGACCGTATATCGAACCAAGTCTTGAAAAGAAAGTGCTTGATATTGTCGAAGGCAAAAAGAAAAAGGAAGTAATCAAAACATGGTCGCGCGCCAGTATGATTTCGCCCGACTTTGTCGGGTTGACATTCGCCGTGCACAACGGAAACAAGTTTATTCCCGTCTATGTTACCGAAAACATGGTCGGCCACAAACTGGGAGAATTTGCCCCGACCCGCAACTTCAGAGGGCATTCGGGAAACAGATAAACGATTGTTAAATTATAAAACATACCAACAATGGGAGCTCGTAAAAGAGAAATGGCCGAAAGGCATAAGGAAATAAAAAGGCAAACAGCCGTCGCAAAGCTGAATAATGTGCCTACATCACCCCGCAAAATGCGGTTAGTCGCCGACCTCGTCAGGGGCGTGGAAGTCAACAGAGCGCTGGATATTTTAAAATATACCAAAAAAGAAGCCTCTGTACGGTTAGGCCGGCTCGTTAAGTCGGCTATCGCCAACTGGGAAGCCAAAAATGAAGACGACCGTAAAGAACTGGAAGCCGGAAACGTATATGTACAGCATATTTCGGTCGGGCAGGGACGCACCATCAAACGCATTCACATCGCATCGCGCGGCCGCGCCGCGCGCATCCGCAAACGCTCGAACCACGTTACGATTGTGCTCAACAAAAGAAATGAAATACTAACACAAACCGAAGAAGGAACAGAAGAGTAAAAGAGTATGGGACAAAAAACAAACCCTATCAGTAATCGTTTAGGCATTATCCGCGGTTGGGACTCCAACTGGTATGGCGGAACCGATTATGCCGGCAAAATTTTGGAAGATTCAAAAATCCGCCAGTACCTCAACACCCGTCTGGCGAAAGCCAGTCTGTCGAAAATTGTGATTGAGAGAACCCTCAAACTCATCACTGTTACCATTCACACGGCACGGCCGGGGCTTATTATCGGCAAGGGCGGCCAGGAAGTTGACCGGCTCAAGGAAGAGTTGAAGAAGGTTACCAGTAAGGAAATCCAAATCAATATCTACGAAATAAAACGCCCCGAAATCGACGCGGCCATTGTCGCCAGCAGCATTGCCCGTCAGGTAGAAGGCCGCGTGTCGTACCGCCGCGCCATCCGCATGGCGATGGCCTCGACGATGCGCGTCGGCGCCGAAGGCATCAAAGTCCTCATCAGCGGACGTCTCGGCGGAGCCGAAATGGCGCGCCGCGAAATGTTGAAAGAAGGCCGCACGCCCCTGCACACCTTCCGCGCCGATATTGACTATGCCCTCGCCGAAGCGCACACCAAAGTAGGCGTGCTCGGCGTTAAGGTATGGATTTGCAACGGCGAAATTTTCGGCAAGCGCGACCTCTCGCCCAATGTCGGCAGCGCGGCTTTAAACCATGCCGGCGGACAGGGAGGAGGCGACCGCCGCGACCGCCGCGACAGGGGCGACCGTCGCGACCGGGGCGACCGGGGCGACCGTCGTGACAGGGGCGACCGCCGCGACCGCGACAGAAGAAAATAACCGCCCGACGGCGCTCCGAAGGATGACCGGCACAATCGTCCTTTTTGAATAGTGATTTTTTGTCTGAGCCTTGATTGGTGTAAGTTTTTTGTCTGGACTTTGATTTATGTTACTTTTTTTTAATTTATTAAATATTACTTTGCATCCATAATCTGCATAAATCACCCAAATCAAAGTTCGGACAAAAAATCACTTTTCAGATAAAAAAGTTTGCAATTTCAAAAAAAGTTGTACCTTTGCATCCATGATTAGCAAAAATCATATACCGCATCATCGGGGAACAACCTTCCCCAGCGCCGGAACTCCCGCTGTTCCAGCGCGTTTTTCAGCGTCTAATGCTACCGCCACTCCCCCACTTTTTGATACACCATTAATCGCCGCGTATTTGAATACGAGCTCCGCGTATTTGAATACGAGCCGCGCGTCGTCGAATACGAGTCGCGCGTCGTCGAATACGAGTCGCGCGTCGTCGAATACGAGCCGCGCGTCGTCGAATACGAGTCGCGCGTCGTCGAATACGAGTCGCGCGTCGTCGAATACGAGTCGCGCGTCGTCGAATACGCGTCGCGCGTCGTCGAATACGAGCCGCGCGTACGCGGGTATGCAAAAGACGCATAAATCATTTATCCTTATCCTTAACAATAAATTATAAACATTATGGCAGAGAACACCAGTATCCCCAGAAAAGACACCGATTTTGATGTCCGTCAGAGAATTATCGTTACAACGGCAAGTACAAAACGCACCGCCTGGAAGCTCGACGCCGACTGGCTCGACGACGAAGTGCTGCCCCGAAAAGCCGTATGGGACGCGGCCTGGGCAGCCTACGAAGACCCCAATACCCGCACAACCGTTATCACGGCTAAAAAAAACAACGCGCGGGAAGACTACGAAACAGTGCTCCGCCCGCTGATACGGACTTTGCAGGGCAACCCGTTAGTAACGGATATAGACCTCGAAGCAATGGGCATCGCCCTTATACCGGACGAGCACACCGAAGCGCCGGTAGCTACCGAGTCGCCCGATTTTGACATCGACACATCGGTTATCGGGCGGATAACCATTCACTTCTTTAAACGCGGCGGCAGCCACAAAAAAGGCAAACCCGAAGGACAGCACGGCGCCGAAATCGTATGGCTGCTCAGCGACACGCCGGTTGTGCGGTGGGAGGATTTGAGGCACTCCGACGTCGATACCAATTCGCCCTACACCCTTATCTTCGAGAACGACCAGCGCGGCAAAACCATTTATTTTGCCCTCCGGTGGGTCAACACCAGCAGCAAAAAAGGCCCGTGGTCGGAAATTCTGAGCGCAATCATCCCGTAATTAATTACGAATTACGAATTACGAATTACGGATTATCCATTATCAATTACGGACGGCTTATTTTTAACCGTTCCTCTTTATTAATTCAATAATATGAAAGCAAAAACATGGATTTGGCTGCTTGCCGCAGCAGCGACAGTCGTATGCCACAGCTGCGACATGACTAATTCGGACGACGACAACGACGACGACCCGAATGCAACAACCCTGACGGTCGAACCGGCGGCAATCAGCGCCGGCGCAACGGGCGGCACGTACTCCCTCGCCGTAACGTGTAACACCGCCTGGACTGCCAGCATAGACGACGGCGGAGCATGGAGTTATCTCTCAGAGCAATCGGGCAACAACAGCAGCGACGTTATCGTAACGGTGGCAAATAACACGGACTTCGGGCATCGCAGCGCTTCGATAACCTTCTCTGCCGGCACGCTTACTTACGTGGTGTCGGTAGATCAGGCGCCCTGCGACCCGCTTTTTACGGTCGATAAAAACAGCCTGTCATTCGACGGGTTCGGCGTCTGCGAGGGCGAGAATTTCCTTTATGTAGAATATAATATGGAGTGGACCGCTACGCTCGATGCCGGCTCCGCCGGATGGTGCCGGGTATGGCCTTCGGAGCCGCGGGGGTCTGTTCCATCGGGGTCAACGATGACGGATTATGTGTACGTGGAAGTCGATGAAAACAGCCCCGTCGCCGCCCGCTCCGGGACGCTTACGTTCAGCGCCGGCACCGTCTCCCGCGCGGTGCTTATTACACAGGCGGCAGCCATTCCTTACATGGAACTGTCGCCGACGTCGATGACTGTGGCTTCGGTCGCGAGCCGCTACCGCGTAACGACAGCCGGCAACGTGCCGTGGACAGCGGCCGTGAACAGCGAAGCGGCAGGATGGTGCTCGCTGTCGATTAATTCGGGTACGGGCAGGGATACCGTGTATTTCGACGTTACGACAAACCCCGATAACGCTATCCGCACCGCCACGATACGCTTTACGGCGGACACCCTTGTCCGTACGCTGACTGTAGTGCAGAACGGAACGCCCCCGCTGCCGACGTACGCCTCAAGCACCATGACATGGGTTTACGGACTGAGCGTATGGAGCGACGCGATTCATATCCCCGAATGCAACAAAACGGATTTCGCCTTCAGCCGCACCGAGTCTCAATGCAGGAGCTTCAGCTGGGGCTGGACGTTCTATTACTATAACTGGCCGTATGTTATCCAACATCAGCACACGCTCTGTCCCGCCCCCTGGCGCGTACCGACCTACGGCGACCTCAATGGCCTTCGCAATGCCACTCCGAACCTCCGGCCGATACTGGGTGATTATGGCGGCTACATTGACCCCGAAACCAATACGGCAAAGTTTTACAGTACGATGGCGCACTTTTGGTCGTCCACAAAGGCGGAAGACCAATGGCCATTTTCGGACGAGGCAGATGCCGCCAATACCGCCCTTCAATTAACGTATTACATGGAACTCGGCATAGAATACGCCGGGATGGGCGCGTACGACAAATCCTACGGTTTCCGGGTACGGTGCGTCCGGTAGAACGATGAACTGTGAACTATGAACGATGAACGGGGAACGGGGAACGATGAACTGTGAACGATGAACGATGAACGGGGGTTAACCCCCGTTTGTTGTTATCTCTTTTCGCCGGGCGCTGTTGCCGGCTTGCAAACGCTTTAGGCTGCGTTTTGTCGCGGTCTTCACGATTATTTTATGAAACGGGCGGATGACGAAAAAGTACATTTTCCCCGCCGCACTGTGAAAGTGGACGAGCGTTATGATGCTTATCTTTCGTTGGCCGTCAGTCCGTTTTTCGCTATGGACGGATAACTCCGCGGTGAGATGTTTATCGGTAAGGCGGATGACGGTTTCGTCGGCTGTTTTTGCAGGCACGGTCATTAACCCCAGCGGATTGCCGGCACGAATGGCGGCTTCCAGTTTTTGTCCGGCATTTTTTCCGCCGCTGCCCGCTTTCAGTCCGAAAGGCTTGACGAGCCAGTCCCTTAATGTAAACAGCATGCGCAGCCATTTTGGGAAATCCGTCCACATGGCGACGAGGATATTGTCGGGCGTTAACCGGCTACATTCAGGAACGATGACCGCATACGCCTCGACATAACCGGCAGGCAGGAAATGCCCTGTCTGCGCGTTTTCGGGTAATGACGATTTGATGAGTTTCATGCTTTCATGGAATTACTGTTTTGCTTCCGTATCATAATAATCCTGTTCGTTTTCGGCGACAGTCTCCAAACCCGTTTTTGTGTGCCTGCCGAGGGCACGGTTTGCCTTTTCGGCCTCTCAAAATAATCGTCGTCAAGAAAAGCGCCGTTTTCCATTCGCTTACTGTCAATCACATAACCGCGCAACGCAAAATCGCGCAACACAGCCGTCGCCCACTGTCGGAAAGCCGTTGCCCGTTTGGAATTGACCCGGTAACCAACAGCGATGATCGCGTCAAGATTGTAGTGTTTTACAGTTCTGCAAACTTCGCGACTGCCTTCCTGTTGAACTACCGAGAAATCCTCGGCAGTTGAAATTTCGTCCAACTCACCCTCGACATAAATATTTTTAAG
>JAISXF010000060.1 GCA_031270845.1 Prevotellaceae bacterium | reverse complement strand
TCAAGATCCGGAAGTTCCGTATCAAGATCCGGAAGTTCCGTATCAAGATCCGGAAGTTCCGTATCAAGATCCGGAAGTTCCGTATCAAGATCCGGAAGTTCCGTATCAAGATCCGGAACTTCCGTATCAAGGTACGGAACTTCCGTATCAAGATACGAAAACAGGAAACCAGCCGCGCCAAAACGCGCGCTTCCGGCGTCAGAAGCGGGATTCCTTAAAGATTTTACTATGTTATTTCTTACAATGATGCTGCAAAGATTCGGTTTTTTTAGAAAAACAACTAACGATTTATTTGAATAAAAATTTATCTCAATTTTAAACGCAACAGTACAAATTTTTAATTAAAATTATGTTTTATGCCAAAAAGTAAAAATAATCGGAAACGGAATAACAAAGTATATCGCGCCCTGCAAGTGAGGAAGCCAATCCCGAAATTTTCGCAAACCTATCTTCGACAAATGGAAACAGTCGGGCGCAAAATGCTGCGGCTGGCCGGCGCCGATGAATCGTTCCTCGACCGTCTGTCGAAAACACAGTTGCAGGCTATCCTGAATATCCCGTCCGACAAGCCGCGGGTGGTGATAGCAAAGGGCGCCCAAGTACCGCGCACCTACCTTCGCCATATCCGCTCGATAGTGCTTTCCCAATCGGAAGAAACCTATGTGGCACAAAACGCCGACGTCGCCCTTTCGCTAAACGATCTGGCAAGCTACGGCATCGCTTTTCACAATGGACTGCACGCCTATCTCACCCGCACAAATATTGTCCATAAGGAAATCGACGCCGTGAACGCCGCCATCGAAGCCCTCGACAAATCGGAACTGATCACCACGCAACTGTTAGCTCAGTTAAGGCGGATTATTATAATCCCGCTGATGTCCCTTTCGCAAGTCCAGTTCCGCCTCTATGGCTATCGGGCTACCTATGAATTTTGCCCCTCCTCGACCTCCATCGTGCTGGTGGTTTCTCTTACCTCCGATACCCCCCAGCGTATTTCGTTCAAGCATTTAGGCAAGCGGCGGGAGGCCTACAGGTTTGACGTCGGGGCGATGGATTCCGAAGGGCCGATACCGGCCACCATCAAATACAGCAAAATCTTCCCCTCCTGCGACGAGAAGGATGACCGGTTGCTCGAAATATACATCCAGCAACATACTGCTATCCAAATGAAGGAGTGCATCCGCCTCCTTCGGCCAAGAGACCGCACCCACATCCTCTACATGTCGCTGCATATAGCCCTGCGCATTGTGGAGGGACCCGACGGGCAGCCCCTTATCCTTGCCCATCTGGGCGAGAACGACGTGTACGGCTATTTCTCCTTCGTCATTCAGGAAGATAAACTCTTTATCCTCTCGTTTCTGCCCGTTACCAACGCCCAGACCCCCGAAGGAAGCCGCCTCAAGCAAATCCTCCACCTCTCGGCCAAAGACATCACCTATCTGAAGATGGACTCGCTGTATTTCCTTTTCGATGTTGATTTGGATCAAATCCCCCTCCTCAAGGATGCCCTCGTACAATCGGGCATCTACCGGATAAGGAATCAGCTGGAAATGACGCGCCCCATCCCGCCGGAAGTGGTAGCCAGGCGAACGCTCTTTATGAAAAAATTCTTTGAAGGAACCCCACTCCCGGCCACAGACTCCGATAAAACCGGAGGCTACGAATTGTCAATTCGTAATTTCTAACTCCCAATTCGTAATTTCTAATTCAAAAACATTTTCTACCTTTGCACCCGAATCTTAAAAAAATGTATTATTTATTTAAAAAAGTAGTTTTATGAAAAAAACAGTATTGATTGCGTTGTTGACGGTGTTTTCCGTAAGCATGTACGCACAGAGTTATGACAAATCTATCGGCCTGCGTTTGGGCAAGCCTGTAGGTCTTACCTACAAACAGTTTGTTACAAACCAAAACGCCATTGAAGCCATCGTTGACCTGGACTTCTTCACGGAGCATACCTTTAAGTTAGGTGTATCGGGGTTTTATGTATGGCAATGGAATCTGGCCGGCGTACAGGGGCTGGACTGGTTTGTAGGGCCGGGCGCCTCGGCCGGTTTATTTTTTGTAGATGTGGCCGGCGTGAAATCGTCCGATTTTAACGTTTCGCTCGACGGCTTAATAGGGCTGGAATACAAATTCGCCGGCATCCCCTTAGCCCTCGGCGCCGATTTCGGCCCGCGTTTTTATTTCCTTAACGATGCCGGATTCTATTGGGGTGGCGCGCTGAGCGTGCGTTATACATTTTGATATTTTTGTTAATTGTTATTGTGGAGAAAGCAACTTGCCCGGCAGGTTGCTTTTTCTTTTTATAAATCCGCAAGTCAAAATTTATCCGTAAATTTGGGCGTTTTTTAAAAATCTTACACCAACGAAATAATAATGAATCAAAAGAAATTGAATATAGCGGTAGTCGGCGCTACGGGCGTTGTCGGGCAAGCTTTCCTGACGGTGTTGGAAGACTCGCCGCTGTCTATCGAAAACTTGTACCTGTATGCTTCGGCGCGGTCGGCCGGGCAAACGGCGTTGTTCCGCGAGCGGGAATACAGGGTCGAAGCGCTGGGAGAAACATCGTTCCGGCATGGGGCGATTGACTATGCCCTGTTTTCGGCCGGGGGCGCCGTATCGCGCACGTATGCTCCGCTGGCGGCGGCGGCGGGCGCCATTGTGGTCGATAACAGCAGCGCATGGCGGATGGATGCCGACGTGCCGCTGGTTGTCCCCGAAGTTAATATCGACGACGCCCACCGGGCGCCCAAAGGCATTATCGCCAACCCCAACTGCTCGACCATCCAGGCCGTGCTGCCGCTGAAAGCGCTGGCCGACCGGTACGGGCTGAAGCGGGTTGTGTTCACCACCTACCAGGCGGTCAGCGGCGCCGGCGCAAAGGGCATCCGCGATTTGGAAGCTACGCTGCGCGGCGAGCCACCGGCGCATTTCCCCTATACGATTGCCAAAAGCTGCATCCCCCACATCGACCTCTTTGCCGACGACGGCTATACGAAAGAAGAACTGAAAATGGTGAACGAAACACGGAAAATCCTGCACCTGCCCGCCCTGCCCGTAACGGCTACCTGCGTGCGCGTGCCGATATTCAACGGGCATAGCGTGGCCATCATCGCCGAAACCGAACAGCCGTTCGAGATTGCTGCGGTAAGGCGCCGGCTCGCCGAATTTCCGGGGATAATTGTGCAGGACAATGTGGCCGAAACGGTTTATCCCGTCGCCGAACTGGCCAGCGGGCGCGACGAGGTGTTTGTCGGCCGTATCCGCCGCGACCTCTCGCAGCCGAACAGCCTGCACATTTGGTGCGTGGCCGATAATATCCGTAAGGGAGCCGCGGCGAATGCGGTGCAGATAGTAGAAAAATTGAGCCTTGAGCCTTGAGCGTTGAAAATAGAGGATTACCATGAACAATATAGAAAATAATAAAACAGGCGCCGGCGATTATACCTCGGCGCTGGCGCGGGCAGACGGCTATTACGGGTCGTTTGTTGCGATTGTAACGCCTTTTTATGACGACCTGAGCGTGAACTTCGATAAATTGACGGAGTTAGTCGAATGGCAGATTTCGGAAGGCAGCAGCGGCATTGTCGCGTGCGGCACCACAGGCGAGGCCTCCACGCTGGACGACGACGAGCGCCTGGCTGTCGTTGCCCATGTCGTGAAAGCAGTCAATAAACGTATTCCGGTGGTGGCCGGCACGGGTTCCAATAACTCGCGCCACAGCCTGCACCTGAGCCTGGCCGCCGAAAATGCCGGCGCCGACGGACTGCTGCTCATCACGCCTTATTATAACAAGAGCAACGACGAGGGACTGTACCGACACTTCCGGTTAGTGGCCGACAATGTGCATCTGCCGATTATCTTATATAATGTGCCGGCACGCACGGGCGTGCATATTCCCATCCCGGTACTGGCGCGGCTGGCGCAGGTGGAGAATATTGTCGCCATCAAGGAAGCCAGTGGCAACCCCGATTATGTGCTGAAAATAGCCGGCGAAATTCCCGGCCTCGCTATTCTTTCCGGCAACGATTCGCAGGTCGTTCCGATTATGTCGGTTGGCGGGCGCGGGGTGATTTCGACTTCCGCCAACCTCATTCCCCGCGTCATGGCCGCGATGTGCGAGGCCTTTGCGCAGGGCAACACCCGCGAAGCCGCACGCTTGCAGGTACGCTACGCCGGCGTGATAGAAAGCCTCTTTATCGAAGTAAACCCGATTCCGGTAAAGGAAGCGATGAACATACAGGGCTGGAACGTCGGAGGCTACCGCCTGCCGCTCTGCCCGATGAGCGACAAGAACCGGGAGCTGCTGGCTTCAGTTATAAATTATGAATTATAAGCATTATGAACTATGCATTGCGACACGCCGGCAGCCATTAATCACAGCAGCACATTAGTCATCATCGGCTACGGGACGATGGGGCATGTTCTGGAAGAAACCATTGCCAACACGCCCGACGTGCAGTTAGCCGCCATTGTCGGCAAAACGCCGGACGCCGACGTGTATGCCGAACTCTCGGCCATTGATGCGCCGTTCGACTGCCTCGTCGATTTTTCGCACTACAGCAATATCGACCGCGTGCTGCGCTATGCGCTGGAAAAAAACAAACCGCTGGTGATGGCCGTTACAGGCTTCGACGACGCGCAGCGGAAAGAGATTGAAACCGCCGCTACCCGCATCCCCATTGTCTTTGCGCAAAACCTGTCGATAGGCGTCAATGTACTGCAGGATGTCATTGCGCACATCAGCCGCGTCCTGCATGAAGGGTTCGATATTGAACTCATCGAAAAGCACCACAACCGGAAGGAAGATGCGCCGAGCGGCACCGCCAAAATGTGGCTCTCGGCGATTTACGACGGCGATAAAAAGCGCACAGTCAACGGGCGCAGCGGCCTGCAGCGAAGGGAGGCCGGCGAAATCGGCGTCCATGCGGTGCGCGGCGGCAGTATCGCCGGCGAGCATACCATCCTGTTTGCCGGGGACGACGAAATCATCGAAATTAAGCATACGGCGCTGTCGAAACGGATATTCGCGGCCGGGGCGCTGCAGGCTGCCTGCTTCGTAACCGGTCGCCCGGCCGGGCTATACGGCATGGCCGATGTATTAAAATAAACGAATGAATAATGAACATCGACACCTCCAATCAAATTATTGAATTTATCCGCAGCGCCAGGAAAAAAACACCGGTGCGGGTTTATTTGCAGGGAAACGTACAACCCTTGAACGAAGAGGGTTTGCAAGTGTTTGCACAGGAAGGCGGCGCGGCCGTCATCATCGGCGATTACGACAAAGTGGAACGTTTTATAGCCCGGCATAAAGAGGCTATATTGTTTTATCACATGGAAATTGTGGCGCGCCATTCGGCCATTCCGCTCGCCGACCTGCGGCAGTTTAACGCCCGGATAGAACCCGGCGCTATCGTCCGTGAACACGTCGCTATCGGCGATAATGCGGTGATTATGATGGGCGCCGTGATCAACATCGGGGCGGTGATAGGCCGGCATACGATGATCGACATGAACGCCGTCGTCGGCGGGCGTGCCGAAGTAGGGGAGCGCTGCCATATCGGCGCCGGGGCGGTGCTCGCGGGCGTTATCGAACCGCCGTCGGCGCGGCCGGTGATAGTCGATGACGACGTGGTTGTCGGCGCCAATGCCGTAGTGCTCGAAGGCGTACGGATAGGCCGGGGCGCGGTGGTGGCCGCCGGCGCGGTGGTTACGGAAGACGTGCCGCCCGAGACGGTGGTGGCAGGCATCCCGGCACGGCCGATTAAACGTAAAGACTCCCGGACGGCCGCGAAGACACAAATCATCGACGCCTTACGCGAACTGAAAACAACGGAATAATGACACGCACGATACTCTTAAAACTCTTTGTATATCCGTTCAGCCTGCTGCCAATGCGCCTGCTGTACGGCTTGTCGGATGTCTGCTGCGTCGTCGTTTATAAACTCTTCCGCTACCGCCGCGATGTGGTGGTGCAGAACCTCGCGCGGTCGTTCCCCGAGAAAAACTACCGTGAAATAAATTTTATAACCAAACGGTTTTACAGGCATTTCTGCGATTTATTCATGGAGATGCTAAAATATTATTCGATACGCGAAAAAAACCAGCAACGCCGCATCCGCTTTACGAATACCGACGTCCTCGACAGGCTGTACGACGCCGGCAAGAATGTCATCCTGCTATCGGGGCATTATGCGAACTGGGAGGTGTTAAATATCTTGCCGACATACATCAAAGCGCCGGTGGGAGCGGTGTACAGTCCGCTGTCGAGCAAATTTTCCGACCGTCTGATGCAGCAAATCCGCATGCGCTTTGGCGTGCGCATGTACCCGATGCAGCGGATAGCGAGGCATATCCTTTCGCATCGCGACGCGCCGACGGTGTATCTCTTTGTCGCCGACCAGTCGCCTCACGCACAGTCGAAATACCGGACAACCTTCCTGCACCAGCCGACCCTCTTCTTTACAGGCGCCGAAAAATTAGCTTCCGCCACCCGCGCAGCCGTTGTGTACGTGCATTTTGAAAAAACCGGACGGGGAAAATATACCGGCCACATCGTCCTTATCACGCCCGACGGCGCGCAGGAGCAGGAAGGGGCGATAACCCAAAAGTTTGTCGAGCTCCTCGAAGCTAATATCCGCGAAAACAGCTCTCTCTGGCTCTGGACGCACAAACGGTGGAAAAACGGATGAACAAAAATGGAACGATGAACGAGGAACGAGGAACGATGAACGATGAACGAGGAACGATGAACGATGAACGAGGAACGATGAACGAGGAGCTATCCATAACGGGTTTTTTTCCCCTGACGGGGGAAAGAAGGCTTGAAAATTCACGTGAATATCGGGGAAATTCACGTGAATATCGAGAAAATTCACGTGAATATCGGGGATATTCACGTGAATATCGGGGAAATTCACGTGAATATCGGGAAACTGTGCGCACATATCGGCAAACTGTGCGCACGGTTTCGGGAATCGCAAGTTAAAAACAGCTACGAACAAACAAGTCATTAACAAACAGCAACAATGAAAGCATTAAATACCCAGTTACCCCTTATAACGACATCGAAAATCAGGCAGTTTGATGCCTGGTGCAGCCGCTTCGAGGGGGTCATTAAATTAACTCTCGGGCAGCCGCTCTTTCCTACGCCTTCGCCCATCAAAGCTAAGGCGAAGGAGGCCATCGACCGTGATATTACACGCTATACGCCGAATGTGGGCGCGGCGGAAACCATCGACAGCGTGCTGCAATACTGCCGCGAACGGCTTAACCTGCACTACGGCCACGATGAAATCCTGATTACCGTCGGCTCCTCCGAAGCCCTGACGGCCTCCCTGCGGTCGCTGCTCAATGCGGGAGATGAAGTACTTATACCCACTCCCGCCTATCCCGGATACGAGCCGCTCATCAATCTTTATAATGCCTCCGCCGTACATGTTGATACCCGAAGCGACCGGTTTGAGCTTACGCCCGAAACGCTGCAGAAGTATATCACGCCGCGCACAAAATGCCTCATCATCACCGACCCGAACAACCCGACCGGCATCCTCATCAACCGCAAAAACCGCGACCGGTTAGCCGATTTCCTTGCCGAAACAGACCTCTACATCATTGCCGACGAGGTATATAATCGAATAATCTATACCGACGATTACCGGTCGTTCGGCACGTACGAGAAACTGCGCAAACAGCTCATCATTGTTAATTCATTTTCAAAATCGCATAGCATGACCGGCTGGCGCATCGGCTTCCTGCTCGCCGAGAGGAACCTCACGAAGGAGCTGATGAAAAGCCATCAATATTATGTTACTTCGGCCTGTTCGGTTACGCAATATGCGATTCAGGCCATCAACGACGCGCAGACCGAACGCGAACTCGCCGCCATGGTACGCGACTACCGGGCGTGCCGCGACTATGCCTGCCGTTGCCTCAACGAATATGGCTTCACCACGCCGCAAATACCTCAGGGAGCCTTCTATCTGTTTGTGTCGGTCGATAAATTCGGCCTCGACGGCGACAGCTTCGCCCGCCGGTTAGTCGAAGAGCAGGGCGTGGCTATTATCCCCGGCAGCGCATTCAGCGATAGCTATAAAAACTACGTCCGCATTTCCTACTGCGTCGATTTTGAAATTTTAAAGAAGGCGATGGAAAAAATAAAAATAATGGTTACTAATTTAATGACCGAATCGATAAATCGTTAGTTTTTTAAAAAAAATGCGTTTTGCCGACATCATCCTGCCCCTCTCGCTGCCGAAGCTGCTCACCTACGCCGTACCCGACGAGTGGGCGGAGACGATCGCCGCCGGCGAGCGTGTAGAAGTGACGGTCGGGCATAAGGCCTATACCGGGCTCGTGCGCGAAGTGCATACCCGTGCGCCGGAGGGTTTTTCGGTAAAGATGATTGCGGCGCTGCTCGACAGCCGGCCTGTGGTCAATGAAAAGCAATTGCAGTACTGGGAGCAGCTCGCCGATTACTACCTCTGCAACGTGGGCGATGTGATGAAGGCCGCCCTGCCCGCGGGGTTGCGCTCCGCGTTTACGCCGAAGACCGAAATTTGCGTGCGTCTGCATCCTTCCATTACTTCGGAAGCGCAGTTGCTCGACTGCCTCAATGGCCTCCGCCGCGCGGCGAAGCAGGAAGAGCTTCTGCTCCGTTATCTCTCGTTCGCCGACGGCGTCTGTTTCGACCGGCCACACGAGACGCCGCGGAGTCTTTTGCTGCGCGAACCGTCGTCGGCGACGGCATTAGCGGCGTGTATTAAAAAGAAAATCCTCGAACAGGTTACGCATGAAATCGGCCGGCTCGACCACTCGGCCGTGGCGACGAAGGAGCTGCCCGCACTCTCCGCCGCGCAGCAGCAGGCCTTCGGCCAGATAACCGCCCTCTTCGATGCCCGAAAGGTGGCGCTGCTGCATGGGGTTACGGCATCCGGCAAAACGGAGATTTATATCAATCTCATTGCCGAACAACTGCGCCGGGGGAAGCAGGCGCTCTACCTGCTGCCCGAAATTGCGCTGACCGCGCAAATCGTCGAACGGCTCCAACATGTTTTCGGCGCGGCGGTGGGCGTATATCATTCCCGATACAATGACAGCGAGCGCGCCGAAATTTACCGCGCCGTGCCTTCGCCTTATCGCGTTATCCTCGGCGTGCGTTCGGCGCTGTTCCTGCCTTTCGACAATCTGGGGCTGATTATTATCGACGAAGAGCATGAGGCCACTTACAAGCAGTTCGACCCTGCCCCGCGCTACCACGCCCGCGATGCGGCTGTCATGCTTGCCCGATGGCACGCCGCCGATGTCCTGCTCGGCACCGCCACGCCGTCGGTAGAAAGTTATTATAATGCCCTCGCCGGAAAGTACGGATTAGTTACGCTCACCGAACGCTACCACCGCGCGCCGCCGCCGAAAACGGAAGTGGTCAACCTCCTGCTTGCCCGCCGGAAACAGTGTACCGACGGCCTCTTTTCGCAGCATCTGCTCGAGGCCATCGGCGACGCCCTCGTGCGCCGCGAGCAGGTCATACTCTTCCAGAACCGGCGGGGCTACGCGCCCTACCTGCAATGCGCCGATTGCGGTCATATCCCGCACTGTACGCAGTGCAGTGTGAGCCTCACCTGCCACCGGCAGGGGCCGGCGATGCGCTGTCATTACTGCGGGGCGTCGCAGCCCGTGCCGGCCATCTGCCCCAAATGCCACAGCCCGAAGATGGAAACAAAAGGATTCGGCACCGAAAAAGCGGAAGATTTGTTGCAGATACATTTCCCGCATGCGCGGATAGCCCGACTCGACCTCGACGCCGTCCGCGCCAAAGATGCCTACGCCCGCATTCTCGGCGACTTTGCGCAGCGGCGTATCGACGTCCTCGTAGGTACCCAGATGATAACCAAAGGACTCGATTTCGACAATGTATCTCTCGTCGGCATCCTTGATGCCGACGGGCTGCTGAATTTCCCGGATTTTCGGGCGCACGAACGCAGTTTTCAGCTGATGACACAGGTCAGTGGCCGTGCCGGACGCCAGCAGCGGCAGGGGCGTGTGATTATCCAGACGTCCCAGTCGGGGAGTCCGGTCATCCAGCTTGTCCGGCGCAACGATTACCGGGAGATGTTCGAGTCGCAGCTTGTCGAACGCCGTGCGTTTCGTTTTCCTCCTTACACGCGCCTTGTCAGCATCACTTTAAAACATGCTTCGGAAGATGTTCTGCGGCTCGCATCCCGACAGCTCCGGGCGCGGCTGGCGCCGGTCATGGGCGAGCGCCTCACGGGGCCGTTTCAGCCGATGGTGTCCTTTATCCAGGGGCGTCATCTGCTTTGTTTCTGGCTCCGGCTCGAACGCAGCTCCAAAGCGGCCGACATCAAAGCATTCCTGAAAAAACAAATCGACGTCGTCGGCAAACAAAAAGGCCTCTCGGGCGTAGAAATAATCGTGGATGTAGATCCGATGTAATAAAAAACAGCGCGGTTTCTTTTCATTTAAGCCCGAAAACCGGCAACGTTCACGGCGCCGAAGGCCCTACAGACCCTTCGGCAGGGGTATTGACCGGGCAGGAGGCAGAGGTCGATAGCAGTCCGCAGGCGGCCATGATGTCCTCACCCCGAGAGGCGCGGATGGTAACGAGGAGGCCTTTTTGGGAGAGCCGGTCGCGGAATTGGACGAGCTGCCCGTCGCTTGCCGGGCGCAGGGGCGAGTCGGGGAGAGGGTGAAAACGGATAAGATTGATACGGCACTCCAGGCCGTGCAGCAACCGCGCCATCTCGTCGGCGTGGCGCCGGGAGTCGTTGAAGCCGGCGAAGAGGATGTATTCAAAACTCACGCGCCGCTGCCCCGAAAAGTCGCGGGTGCGCAGGTCGCCGATGAGGTCGGCTATCGGCCATGCTTTTTGCATGGGCATCAGGGTTCGACGTTCGGCGTCGAAGGGGTTGTGGAGACTGATGGCGAGGTGGCAGTTACACCCGTCGAGGAAGCGCCCGACGGCGGGCGTGATACCGATGGTCGAAACCGTTATCCGGTGCGGACTCCACGCCCATCCCCACGGGGCGGTGAGGATGTGCAGGCTTTTTAATACTTCGTCGAGATTGTCCATCGGTTCGCCCATGCCCATGTACACGGCGTTGGTGAGGCGGTCGCTTTCGTCGATACGGTGAAATTGCGCGAGTATTTCGCCGGCAGAGAGGTTCGCTTCAAACCCCTGCCTCGCCGTCATGCAAAAGCGGCATCCCATCCGGCATCCTGCCTGCGACGATACGCAGACCGTCGCCCGCGCCGCTTCGGGAATCATAACCGTTTCGATAAAATGCCCGCTGACGGTAGGGAAGAGGTACTTTTTTGTGCCATCGGTCGATTGCTGCACTGCCGCGGGAACAAAACCGCCTGCTTCATATTCCCGGTTCAGGGCTTCCCTCGCCGCTTTCGGGAGATTGCTCATGGCGGCTATCGTGGTAACTTTTTTCCGGTATAGCCAGTCGGCCATTTGTTTTCCGGCATACGGCGGCAAGCCTGCCTGTGCCGCTACGGCAGTGAGTTCGGTCAGTGTTTTACCGATAAGAAAGGGGCGCATGCTTATTTACCTTTTAACTTTAATCTGCGGATTAAGTATATACCACCCCCGTTCGACCCGAATAAAAGCCGCTTTGCAGGATGACGAGACTTTGTTCTTTTCGTGCGAAGACATGACACTGTTGATGTACGTTCGTTTTTTGCGATACGGGGGCAGGATTTCATCGGGCATCATGGCGGCAAATTCTTCGAGTTCGTTCATGTTAAAGGCTCCGATAGAAAAATCTTTATTTGCCGATTCGCGCTCTTTTGCCATTGTTGGCTGGCTGTCGGCCGTATTTCGCATCAGGGTGATAAGGAAAAAGAGCATGCTGTGCGACCCCACGCGGAAACGGCGTTTGTGAAATTCGTATTCAACAGCCGGCGGACATACCTGATGCCAACAGCGGATCATTGTCTCTTCTGTGGCGAGTTGTACCTGTTTGCGGCTTGAACGTTGGTATTTAATATATGAAGATAACAAATAATCTATCGCCTGCAGGGACGACAGGTCGGCCAGGGTTGTCGATGCGCCTTTGTTTAGCAGCTCGAGCGCCAGTTCTGTCTGTCCATGTTGCAGCGCCATCATCAGCCCCGAAACGCCTCCGTCGCAAGTGAAATCGACGCCGTATTTCTGGACGACAGCGATTACTTTTGGTTTGTTTCCCAGCCTCAAGCCTTTTTCGTATTCGCGTCGTTCGGCACGTATTTCCTTCATAAAAAGGACGGCACGCGGGAATTGCAATTTTGCCATCGCCTCCACCCAGTCGTACCGGCGGTGATGGATGGCATACTGAAAGAGCTGTTTGCGTTCTCTTTTGACTTCCGGTTCCTTTTTGGCGGGGTCGAGCGCCAAGGCTTTGACGGTCTCTAAGTGTTCGGGAGAAAGATATTCGTATCCAAGGTATTTTGCACGTATTTGCTCGGCCTGTTCATGTTTTCCCTGTTCTTCGAGTCGCTGGGCTTCGTCGAGCCACTCTTCGCGTGTCGATTTTGTTTCCCTGACGCAGATTTCGGTTTTTGTTTCCTGCATTTGAAGCAGTTTCAGCGCCGGATGGGCGGCAAGGCGCTCGAAGATATAGATGTTTTTAATGGCGCGGGTTACGGCAACATAAAACGAGTTGATGTAGAATTTGTAGATTTCGGCGTCTTTGTCGTTTTTATCGCCGGCGCGATTGTAACGCAGTTCGTCCCGGTAAAGGTTTTCGAGGGCTACTCCGGCAATGATTTCGCGAAATGCGGCTTCATGGCCGGAAATAAAATCGACCAGAATGACATTTTCGTATTCCAGCCCTTTCGCTTCCTGCACGCTGAATATTAACGGAGTTTTGAAGAACCGGGCGGCTTCGGCTTTTTGCGCATGACCGGGAACGATGACGGCGTATCGGGCGCTGTCCTGCGTGCGTCGATTCAGTTCTTTTTTCTTTTTTTCGTCGTTGAGATACAGCAGCACTTCGCCTGTATCTTTGCTGACGGTGTTTACTAAATAATTGCTTTCGCGGTCGATAGAACCGAAACGGCTGTTTTTAATTTTCAGCAGACTGTTGCTCAGTTTCACTACGTGGATGCTGTTCCGGTAGTTGGTTTGCAGGATTTTAATTTGATTGTCTTTGCTCTCGCCTGTTTCGTAAAAATAGGTTTTGACTTTGCTCCACGAAAAGAAATTGGGATGCACAATCTGGTTGCTGTCGCCGGTAAGGACAAAATGCTGTTTATCTTTCAGGGAGGCGAGGATACATTTCAGCTGAATGTTTGTAATATCCTGCACTTCATCGACCATCACATAATCATAGCAGGGCTGTACCCTGTCGAGGTATTCGTAACAAAGGATATTGCTGTCGTACATATTTTCTTCTTTCAGCCAGTCCACGTATTTTAGAAACAGCGGATAAAGCCGTTCCCGTTCCTGCGTGGAGAAAATGGACTGCTTGACGCCCAGCTCCAAGTATTCTTTCTGCGACAGCCATGCAGCATGTACCGGCGAACCGGTAATCACGCCCTTAAACTCTTCAAACACGCGGTACGATTCGTTAATTTTCACCGATTGTGCATGACGGCCGAACCACAGGTCGAAATGTTTGAACTCCACTTCCTGCCCTTCGGGTATTCGCCACAGCGAGAGATAATCTTTCAGCGAAAGGAAATCGGCCTCCTGATGTTCGTTGTCGTAACCGGAAGAATAGTAAACATGCGAAGCGTTGTCCACCAAATATTTTGACAGCGATACGTAGGCCACATTTCCGTGCAGGCTTTTAAGTTTTTCCAGCACAAGCGCCGTTTTGCCGCTGCCCGCCGACCCGACGATAATCAGCGGCGGGTGAAGCGAATAAATATCGTTCTGGAAATCGTCAAACGAAATAAACTTGTTGAGCGTGTAGATGATTTTGCTTTTTTTATTCAGGTACGACAGGGTGGTCGTTGTGTCTTCGCTGTCGGGCGATTCGACGGGAACAAACCGGTTTTCGTCCACCGTTGCCCCGCGTAAAAACCGGCTGTGCGCATAGTTATGTTCTTTGATGATTTCCAGCAACAGGAGATATTTCCGGTCTTCGTATTTTACGAAATTGAACAGCAAGCGGTCGCGGATGTCCAGCCTTGCCCGGTAATACCCCGTTCCCTGCATCTTGCGCACATCGGCGCTCTTAAAATCACCGGACTGTAACTGCCTAAGCGTTTTTGAAAAAGTCTTCTCGACGGATTGGATGTTTAAATCGTTATGGTATAATATATCAAACATTTTTCCTTTTTTGTACACAAAGGTATGGAAACTTTTTGAAAAACATATTATCCTCTTTGTCCTTCAAAATAGAGTTTATCATCCTGCCATTTTTCAGGATTATGCATATACGGAAGAACGCAGGTGACGCAGACCAGCGCCCTGCCCGACGTGCAGGAAAAAGCCGAAACGCTACTCAAGGCATTCCTGCAGCAATACAACAACCCGATGATCGAAAACCGCCTGACGGCGGAAAATGACGAAACTGTCGATTGAAAATTTGGGTAAGCTATTCTTCAAACGTTATTGTTCCAAAACATTCCGGACGGTGGTAATCGGGCTTTTCCGCTTTTATCGGGTTCCAGGTCAGGTAATGTTCTTCGGTTAATTCATCGCCGCATTTAAAGAAGTTGGCCTTTGCC
>JAISXF010000092.1 GCA_031270845.1 Prevotellaceae bacterium | reverse complement strand
CTTCCGTGCCAAGGAACGGAACTTCCGTGCCAAGATACGAAAGCAGGAAACCAGCCGCCCCAAAATGCGCGCTTCCGGCTTCAGAAGCGGGATTCCTTAAAGATTTTACTATGTTATTTTTTACAATTATGCTGCAAAGTATATGGCTCTATCGGCACGTATGCCTATGGCAGTAATAGAACCGTGATTTCCGATGCCGTGTATTTGTGCCTGAAAAACACCGATGGCCTGATGGTCTTTGAACTCTCGCATGTGATTAACAATAACCAGTGGGACGCCATCAAAGAGGGTATCGGCCGGGTTATAAAATAATGCTTAATGTCAAATCAACAAAAGGAACGATGAATATACGTCAGGGTGTACTTGTATCGGCAGTGTGGCTGCTGTGGACGATTCCCGCAAGCGGGCAGTTGAAATACCAAAGCGCCGACGCTTTTCCGCTGTACGGGAAAATAGCGGAACAAACGGAAACCCGCTATGAGCGGCTTCCGGCGGCGCTACGGGAAATTAGCCGCCCGCCGGTGTGGGCCTTGGGCAAAAATACGGCGGGTCTATTCTTGCGGTTTCGCACCAACAGCACGACCATCGGATTGAAATGGACGTTATACGAAAACTCTACCATGAGCCACATGGCGCTCACCGGCATCAAGGGCTTCGACCTCTATTGCCTTGAAAACGGAGTGTGGCATTTTGTCAATGTGGCACAGCCCGCCGCCAATGCCATGGACAATGCCGCCACGGTGGTTTCCCGCATGGACGGCAGCGAAAAAGAAATGATGCTTTATTTTCCGCTTTACGACGGAGTAACCGCATTGCAAATCGGCGTTGATTCGGCGGCAACCCTTGCGCTGCCGGCGTTGTCCGCGCCTGCGCACGAAAAACCGGTGATATTTTACGGCACCAGCGTTTTGCAGGGCGGCTGTGCGTCGCGTCCCGGCATGGTGCATACCAGCATTTTGTCGCGCCGGTTTAACCGCGAATTTATCAATTTGGGATTTAGCGGCAACGGGCAGTTGGATTACGAAATTGCGGAGCTTATCGCGGCGCGCGAAGCGGCGTTGATCGTCCTCGACTTTGTAGCCAATGCCAGTGTGCAACAGATGCAGGAGAAACTGGAAAAATTTTACAGCCTCATACGCGAAAAACAGCCGCACACGCCCATTCTGATTGTAGAAGGCCGGCGTTTTTCGTTGGTGAAATACAACCACGAGTTGCAGCGCGAAGTGGAGGCCAAAAACAAAACGGTACGCGAAATCTTTGACCGCCTCAAAGCCCGGGGCGACGCCAATATTGAATTTATTCCCTCGGAGCACATGATCGGCGCCGACGGCGAGGCTACGGTCGATGGCATCCACTTTACCGATTTGGGCTTTATGCGCATTGCCGATTATCTGGAACCGTACATAAAAAAATATATTACCGAACGATGAACTATGAACGGCTGCCGTCCATGTTCTAAAATCTAAAATCAATTATCTAAAATCAATTATCACAATGAAACGTTTCTATCTAATTGCGCTGCTCGTATGCGGCGCCCTCGTCTATAACTGTACGGACGAGACCCCGGAACCCGCCCCTGCGCCGGTTACGCCTTCTACGTCGGATTATATCCTCACGGCAGAAGTAACAAATATGGCATCGGGAGGGGTGGAAGTCAATAACCAGACGCATGAAGTAACCATCTTCCTGCGCGCAAACGCCGAGCGGAACCGCGTGCGGATTAAATTCGTGCTGGCGCCCGGCGTAACGATGGTCTTTCCCCCGTCGGCCGAAGCCGACTACGACCTGACCACCGCGAGTACCGTATTAATCAAAGCGGGTGACACCAGCACCGAATACCGTATCACCGCCAGCCTCCAGTTTGTGAACCCCGAAACAATCGGCTGGACGAAGGTCACCGGCATGGGGTCGCTTAAGAATGGCATCAGCGTCTATAAGGCGCCCGACCAGATGCAGGGCAAGAATGCCCAAGCCTATATTGCCGTCGGTGACATCAACAAAGGCATCACGTTCGACGTGCTGGGCGAACCGTCGGGCTATAAAACGCCCACGCAGTTCTATAACAGCTCGGGGCGCATGTATCCCATAGTTATCAACGGGGGATACTTTGCCAGCAATATAAGCCTGAGCATGATTTGGCGCAACGGCGTGCTGGTAACGCCCAATATTCAGGTTGACTGGCGCAACGATCGGCAAATGTACCCTATGTGGAGTGTCTTCGGACGGGTCGCCGATAAAGTTTACCGCGCCGACTGGGTATATAGCATCCCCCCCAACAACGTAACCTACGCCTATCCCTACCCCCTGCCGTACACCGAGTACACGCAGCCCTCGGAGAGCTATCCTGCCGGTGCATGGCCCTACGAAGCCATCACGGCCATCGGCGCCGGGCCTACGCTCATCAAAAACGGCTACCGGACGCCATCCTCTTCGTGGGACGCCGAAAACTTTGACGTCTCCAGCGGCATCGGGCCGAATTCGAGCAACCCCCGCACCGCTATCGGCATCACCGGCGACGGGAAGCTGATACTCTTTGTCTGCGAAGGACGGAATAAAACCCCCAACACGCCGGGCTATTCGTTCGGCGAAATGGCCAATATCCTGATGGAACTGGGCTGCATGGAAGCCATCAACCTCGATGGCGGCGGCTCGTCGTGTATGCTCGTCAATGGCAACGAAACAATCAAACCCTCCGATGGAACCCAACGAACCGTAGCATCGGCAGTCGGACTTCGATAATTACGAATTACGAAATCAATAAATCAACAACTCAACAAATGAAAAAGATTTTGACAATAGCAATCGCAGCCTTTCTGGTATGTGGCTGCATCGTATCCTGCACCGAAAAAGACGAACAGGATGACACGGTGGCCGTGGCCTCCGTAACCGTATTGCCGACGACCCTGCCGATGGTCGTCGGCACGTCGGCCTCCGTTACCGCTACGGTAACGCCCGACAATGCAACCGACAAGAGCCTCACGTGGGTATCGACCGCCACTACCGTAGCCACGGTCGACAACGGCGTTGTTACCGCCATCGCGCCCGGAGCCACCACCGTAACCGTAATCGCCGGCAATAAAACCGCCAGCGTAGCCGTTACCGTAACCACCGCCGTAGTGCCCGTTACGGGAATCACCCTCGACCCGCCCGGCCCTGTCACGATTGACAAGTCGGCATCGACCGTGATTATTGCCACCGTTACCCCCGACGACGCAACGAACACGGAAGTAACCTGGCTCTCGAGCCACCCGGCCATCGCCTCGGTCAATAACGGCGAAGTAACCGGCGTCTCCCCCGGCGCCGCCACCATCACCGCCACCACTACCGACGGCAACTTCAGCGCCACGGTGTCCGTTACCGTCCTCTCTACGGACATCGCCGTAACGAAGGTGTGGACAAAAACCGCCGCCGACATCGGTTTAAGTGCCAGTGGAGAGAACTCATTAGCCGTATGCGGCAATTATGTAGTACTCGCCCGTAAAGGCACCTGCCTCAACAGGGCCGACGGCACGGTAGCCACCGGAAAGATACTGAACGTATCGGGCATCCCCGTCGGAGGCACGCCGGCAGGAAGCATTCCGATATTCTTTTTAGCCAACGACAGCAAGGGGAACATGATCGGCGCCACGCTGCCGGCATGGGCCGGTGTGTTCAATATCTACAAATGGACATCGGTCGATGCCGCCCCCACGCTCATCTACTCATCCTCCACCGGCACGGTTACGGGCGCCGCCCGCAAAATAGCTGTTGTGGGCGATATTAACGGAAGCGCCGTAATCTACGACCTCGTCTATAGCAGCGGAAATTCCACCGGAGGGCACAACCGCTGGACGGTTGTCAACGGCGTACTGCAAACGCCCACCACGTTTGTTACCAACGTACCGGCCTCCGACGGCGCCCTGCTGCAGGCCTTAGCCCCGCTCGACGAGTCGGCCTCGCCATCGTTCTTTTTAGTCGATTATAACGATATTGGCGGCACCGTCGGCGCGAATGTATTTTACCGCAATGCCTCCGGCGTCCAGACCGAAATACAGCCCAGTGCCTTCCGCCGCTATTTCAATGCATGGTTCAACTATTACGGAGCGAAAGAATGGGGCAACCAAAAGACCACCGGCTGTGCGGCCTTCTGGTTCAAAGGAACGTCCTACGCCGTTACCTTAACGCAGGGCAACTTTGCATCGCTGATGAGTATCATCGACGCCCCCGGCCATAACTGCCTTTATGCCGACGTCACCGACGATCACCCCGGCGACAGCCCTCTCGGCCCCTACCGTCCGGATATTAACGGTAATGGCACCGCCGACATCGCCTATGAATTCTCCCCCGATGGCAATTCGGTGCGGATATATACCCTCTTCACCGGCGAGTCGGTTAGCTGTTACGAAATAAGCCGGTAGGGTGCAGGGTAGCTGCCGCAGGTCATATATGTATATTCTCTGACAGGGAATAGCTGGCGGACGTGTGCGAAAAAAAAATCACACACACAAATCACAGGTCAGACAAAAAACGCAGGGGCGAACCGATAGGTTCGCCCCTGCCATATAACTATTAACCACCATGCCGGCTACCTGAATCAGGACTGCAAAAAAATGTACCATAATTTTAATTTTTTTAATGTTTATAAATAGCGTTTATTTGTTTTTGTGTGTTTTTTTCACTTTGCAGAGGAATGTATTGTTTATTGTCTTTTGTCTTGTGTCTAAACTTTAAATTTTTTGATAGATGAACCATGAATCCTGATAAATAAAAATTTTTATTACCTTTGCGCCTTAATATTAATTTTTATAATTATGAAATATTGTTCAACCTGTGGAGAATCAAATCCCGACAACGCGCGTTTCTGCACGAAATGCGGATATGAAATGGCATCCGAACCGGCCGCTGCGCCGATACCGACACCGGTGAAACCCGCGCCGCCATCCGGCCCAATGCCTCCTACCTACTTGTGGCAGTCGATTGTGGTAACTATTATATGCTGCCTCCCGCTGGGCATCCCGGCGATTGTGTATGCCGCACAAGTAGAAAAATATTTTATGAATGGCGACATCAACGCCGCACACAGATCCTCGCGCTATGCCAAAAACTTTACGGTTGCGTCGCTCATCACGGGATTGGTCGTTTATATCCCCTACCTTATCTATTTGATTTTTATCGTGGCGGCAGCCGGCGGCTCATCGATGATACCTCTTTTTGAATAAGTCATGGAAAATTGTTGCGATCGTTGCCGGTATGGGTGTACTGGCGGGGTTGCTTTTTGCATTCAATCCGGTCGAGAGGCCCTTCCCGCCGTGTATTTTTTACAAGCTGACCGGCTTCCAATGCCCCGGATGCGGTACGCAACGCGCCTTGCACTGCTTGCTTCATGGAGAATGGAAAGACGCATTCCTTTACAATCCAATACTGATTCCCGCCCTGGCACTGATTGCCCTGTTGCTGTACCTGGACTCGTTTGGCGGAAAACGGCAATTCCCCAAACTGCACCGAATACTCTCGGGAAGCAAGTTTATATGGGGCGTCTTCGCGGTGATTATCCTATATTGGATAGCGCGCAATGTGTATCATTTTCTTTAGAGCAGAACTTTTATTAATAAAATCATAAACTCCATTACAGTATGAAACGCACGCTTATTTTTACATGTATCATAGCCCTGACAGCCCTGGTTGCCTGCACAGATAACGGCGACACGCGCGGCTACATCGTCAAGGCAGGCGACGAAGCCCCCAATTTTACTATCCGCTATTTAGACGGAACAACCGCAGAACTGACCGACTTGCGGGGCAAGGTCGTCATGCTTCAGTTTACCGCCAGCTGGTGCGGCGTATGCCGGAAGGAAATGCCGTACATCGAACGCGACATCTGGCAGCAATACAAAGACCGTCCCGATTTTGCCCTGATCGGTATCGACTACAAGGAATCGGCCGACATTACCCGGCAATTTGCCGAAGCCATCCCCGTTACCTATCCGTTGACGCTGGACGAAAGCGGCGACGCATTTCACCGCTATGCCGCAAAAGATGCCGGCGTTACGCGCAACGTAATCATCGACCGGCACGGCCGGATTGTCTTCCTCACGCGCCTGTACGACGAAGAAGAATTTGCCGAAATGCTCCGCGTCATTGACGCAATGGTTAATGATTAATGGTTATTCATCGCGCGAAACGCTTTCATTCTATTCAACATGAATGGCAAAGATAAAGATTTGCGAATTGAGGCGGTCGATGGCATCGCGATAGCCTTCGTAGCCATCGACGGCACTGCTCCCCAAGGCGTTCAGGAAGCCGCCGGAATACTTGAACTCCAGCGATAATTTGAAATAATAAAAATAAATATCCAGCCCGAATCCCGCTTCGTAAAAAGGCTCAAAAATAGCGGACGAGATGTACGTTTCCTTTTGTTCGCGTGTTTTCCAGTTCATGTTAAAGCGCGCATTGGCGCCCGCTATCATATAAGGCCGGTAGTTGTTCACCCGCTTGGCCGAATATTTTAACAATATCGGCACCTCGGCATAGTTCGATTCGATATTCATGGAATGCAGTACCGAGCCGTCGGGACGGTAAAAATTCAGGTTACGCACACCGAAACAGATTCCGGGCATCGCCCGCAGGCTCAAATAGTACGACAGGCGGTAATTGACAATACCGTTGATGGTAAACCCGGGGACGACATCCGTAATATCGGCGCGCAGGGCGCCTGATGCTTCGCCGGGAATCTGCACGGGCAGGTTCGAATTGATGGTCGTGTAATCGAATACATTCAGCCCCATGGAAAACCCGAACCGCCACTGCCGGACATAATCGTAATGCAGCAGGTAAAGCGGCGTCGAATGTTGTATCTGCGCCAGAGTAGGCAAAGCCGGCACGCCGGCAAATAATAGCAGTAATAAAATCTTTTTTTTCATCGTAAAATAGCGTTCAAAAACAATGTGTATTAGATGTCGCAAATGACATTTTGTTACAAAAGTACATTTTTATCTGCTGGTATCAAAAAAAAGTGTACCTTTGCGCATCAAAATTATATGTTATGAAACGAACGTTATGTCTTTTTCTTCTCGTGTCGGCTATCACCGCGCTGATAGCGCCGGCCGCCAATGCGCAAACGGCGTCCGCCGCCGCAGCTGAACAAACCGCCTCCGCAACGCTCAAATGGTACACCATCGACGAGGTACTGGGGCTTGCGTCCAAAAATCCTAAAAAAATATTTATTGACGTGTACACCGACTGGTGCGGCTGGTGCAAGGTGATGGACAGGCAGACTTTTACCGACCCGCGGGTCGCGGCTTACCTGACCGCTAATTTCTACCCGGTCAAGTTTAATGCCGAACAGAAAACCGACGTTGTCTTTGACGACAAGACTTACAGCTTCAGGCCGGAATACCGTGCAAACGAGCTGGCAGTCGCCCTGCTGCAAGGCAAAATGAGCTTCCCGACAACAGTCTATATGAATACCACAGGGCAGCTCCTCTCCGTAGTCCCGGGCTTTCAGAAGGCCGACGGAATCCTGCCTGTCCTCGTATTCTTTGCCGAAGACTATTACATGAAACTGTCGTGGGAAGATTTTACGAGAGACGTCTGGCCGGCGAAGCAAAAGCAGTTGGGATTGAATTGAATATTCAACGCTTCAGCTTCCATTCTAACCGGCGTTCCCATACAAACAGCATGGCGATAAGCCAGCGAGGCAGCAGCAGCCACCAGAACAGCCCGCCAAACGAAACGAACAGTAATAAATCTTCGATATTGCTATGCGCAACGCCGATGTGGTGATTGAGCAGATCGACATCGCGGCTGTCCACTTTGCCCGCTTCGGTTTCTTCCATCATCACCGCCGCGCCGTAAGCCAGCCCTAATACGTTGGCCACAATCCAGAGGAACGATGTGCGCGCCGGCAGCCCGAAGATTTTTAATACCGGTCGCAGTATTTTCGATAGCCGCCGGATAACGCCGAACTCGGCCAGTAGCCGTTGCAAAAACGAAAGCCCTACAATCAATACCAGCATCTGCAATACTAATTGGCCGGTCGATAGCAGCCATTCCCACGCCAGTGCCGGCAGCGGCTGTGCTACCGGTGCTGCGACCGGCGCCGCCTGTATGCTTTCGGCCGGCATCAGCCAGTGGAGCAGCAACCCGCCAATGAGCGCCCCCAGTGTACGTACCGCCACCATGCGCACAACCGGAGAGCCGGTCTTTTTCTGAACCGCCGTTTCGATAAACATATTGTGCGCGCACAGCACCATGATACCTAAAATGGTCAGCTCGCGGACGGTGAGCGGCAGCGTACCGACGATGGCCAGCGCCCCATAGACATTCACAAAATAGCCGGTGAGGAATGCCAGCGATGCTTCGCCCGGCAGCCCCACCAGCCGGAATACGGGCGAGAGGCTTTCCGAGAGCCAGGCAATAATGCCGAAATAGCGCAATACTTCGACGCCCAGCGATACCAGCACCGTCAGCCGGATCATCCACCAGGCTATCTTCAGGGCTTTGGGAAACGCGGTGCGGAAGGCAGAGCCGATGCGATAGAGCGTGTGTTTCATTCGTCGCGCAGCAGTGCCGCTAATGTAATCATTTGGCGGGCTTCCTTTACATCATGGACGCGCACGATGCCGGCGCCGTGCAGGAGCGCCTGCAAATGGAGCGCCGAGGTGGCGCACAGCGTGTCGGCAGGCCGGCAGCAGAGTGGTTGCCAGAGCATCCCCTTGCGGGAAATGCCGATTAATAACGGGGCGCCGAGCGTCGTAAATTCATGCAACCGCCGCAGCAGCGTATAGTTTTGCGCGACGGTTTTGGCAAAGCCGAATCCCGGATCGATGATAACGGTGCCGACGCCGGCATCGTGCAATTCCGCCAGTTTGCGCTGCAAATAAGCTTTGACATCGGCAACGACATCGTCGTAATTTGTCAACTGCTGCATGGTTTGGGGCGTGCCGCGCTTGTGCATGGCGATGTAGGGGAGTTGCAGCCGGCCGACGAGGGCGATCATCGCGTGGTCATCGTCGCCGGCCGAAATGTCATTGACGATGAATGCACCGTACGCATCGTACAGCCGCCGGACGATGCCCGAGCGGAATGTATCGACCGACACGGGCAGGCGGGGAAAATGCCTGCGGATAATGCGCATCGCCGGCTCGAGCCGCTGCCATTCTTCGTCTTCCGTGGCTGTTTCGGAGCCCGGGCGTGTGGAGCAGCCGCCCAAGTCAAGCCAGTCGATACCGTCGGCAACCATCTCTGCGATACGTTCCACAAGGGCGCTTTCCGAGAGGCATCGGCTGGCGGCATAGAATGAGTCGGGCGTAACGTTAACGATACCCATAACCAATGGCAGGCGCCAGTCGGCAGTGGCAATATTCATAATGCGTAATTTTTAATTTCCAATTCGTAATTTTTAATTCGTAATTCGTAATTGCTACTGGAGGTAGCCGACCGGCTGTACGAGTGTAATCGTCTGGTGGCTGTTCAACTGCAGGGCTTCGGCCAGTGCTGCGTTTTTGAATGAGCCGCGCGCCACGGTTCCCAAGCCTTCGGAGGCGGCAAAGAGGTAAATGTTTTGCGAAATGTAGCCGGTTGAAATGCGTGCCATCTCAATCGACGACTTGCTTACATCGGCCACCATGACAATGGTCAATGCCGCATTGCCGGTAATATTCGGCTGCCCAAGCGCCTCTTTGAAATTCCCTTTGGCAATTAGCTGCAGGCTGTTGTGTGCGGCGTCGTAGAAGTAAGCGCCATCGTCGAAGACGACGTACAGCTCCATTTCCTGCTTGTTCATGGCTGTCGGGACGGTACGCCTGTCGCTACGGTTAAAGCCGTCGGCTACCCATAGCAGGTTGGCGATCGTCTGCGCCGGCATTTCCGCTTTCACATACGCCCGTTCGGAACGGCGGGCATCAACGGTTTCTAAAAAAGGCTTGCCGCCCGTTCGCTCCGGCGCCGGCAACACCCTGTCCTGCGCCGGAGCAGTAACCGCCACGCACAGGAATACAGAAAGTACATAAATTGATTTCATCATTTCTTTTTTATTGGTTAAACAATGTGCAAAGGTAATTAATTATAATGAATGACGAATACTTCTCCGTTCATGCGCGAATCGCCTGCGGGACGGCACTCCGGTACCCGGAAGCGGGTGCCGCGCGGTGTTCAGGGGGACTGAAAATCGGATTTCCGTTCCGAAGGTAATGGAATTATTAAAAAAAATAACTACCTTTGCGGGCATTAATAGTAAGATTTATTAAAAGTACTACATCCATCATTATTTATATTACTTAAAATGAAAACAAACCGGAGAGATTTTTTAAAAACACTGGGCGGCATGGCTGCCCTGACAGTTATTCCGCGCCATGTGCTTGGAAGGGGCTTTACGGCTCCGAGCGACCAGCTCACGAAAGGGATTATTGGCGTCGGCGCTATGGGGCGGGGGCATGTCGGTTATGGAGGCACGCGCCTTGTGGCTGTCTGCGATGTCGATGCCAGGCATCTTGAGGCCGGCCGTGCGCTGGTTACCGACAGGATTGCCGCATACCGCGATTTCCGCGAACTGATTTGGGACAAGAACGTCGATATTGTGCATATCGCTACGCCGCCGCACTGGCACGGTCTGATGTCCATCGAAGCCGCCGCCGCAGGCAAGGATATATGGTGCGAAAAACCGATGACACGCACCATCGGCGAAGGCCGGCAGGTAGCGGAGGCCGTCAGCCGGCACGGGAGCATGTTTCGCCTCAACACATGGTTTCGCATGAAGGACAGTTTCTACGGGCTGGGAAGCCCTGTCCGTCCCCTGAAGAAGCTGGTGCAAAGCGGTCTTTTAGGATGGCCGCTGACCGTTACGGTCAGCAAACATACGGGGTTCGACTGGAAATTTTACTGGACAGGCAAGGAGTACCTCGAACCGCAGCCCGTGCCCCCCGAACTTGATTACGACATGTGGCTCGGGCCGGCGCCGTGGAAACCTTACCATCCCCATCGTGTCCATCAGACTTTTCGCGGGTATTGGGACTACGACGGTGGTGGTCTCGGCGACATGGGGCAGCACTATATCGACCCCGTGCAGTACTTTCTCGATAAGGATGCGACAAGTCCGGTGAAGGTTGAGGTTGATGCGCCGCCGCAGCACCCCGATGCCATCGGCACGTGGCGATCGATTACTTATACGTATGCCGACGGATGCCGGATTATCCTCTGGGGAGGGGATTACGGACACCCCGGCACGCCCTATATTGCCGGCCCGAAAGGGAACGTGTATAAAAACTTTGTATGTGATATTCCCGACTGGGAAAAGAAGCTGGCGGATTACCCGGAGCCGGAAGCGCAGATAACCGATTTCATCGAAAGCGTCAAAACACGGCGCCCCTTTGCGTTGAATGAGCAGAACGGCTTCCGCTCGGCTACGATTGTCAATATGGGCGTCGTAGCGCTGCGCCTGAACCGCACCCTTCATTTCGACCCCGCGAAGCTGGCCTTTATTGACGACGAAGCCGCCAACCGTCTCCTCAACCCCCCCATGAGAGCGCCGTGGGGCAAATAATGAACGGCGCATCGCGGATGGCGACAGGCGGGCAGTAACGCGCCTTTCCTGCTCCATAATCCGGAGCCGTCATACAGGGGCTGTTATTTATACCTTGTTATTCATAATCCATTATTCATAATCCATTATTCATACCATCATTACATGAAAAAAATCCTTTTTTTAGTTATTGTTTCTGTATTGCTTGCGGGCGGTTTTGTAGCGCAGGCACAGACTCCGACAGGCCGGACGGCCACGACGCTCATCGCCGACGTCCTGGCGCAGGTTCCCGCACCCGACGAAGCCACCGCGCTCGCGCAGTCCGACGAACTGCTTTCGACCGGTGAAAACGGCCTCCTGCAGCTCCTCGAAATGCTTAACACGCCCGACGAACGGCGGGCAAAGGTCGAAATCCTTGTCGCCGGGCTGACTCATTTTGTAACCGCGCAGGGGCAGGAAGCCCGGCGCCTCACCCTCGCCGGCGCGTATGTGAAAGCTATCGACCGGCTGCAGAACACCGACCGGCAGGCGTTTATTATCCGTCAGTTGGAGCTTGTCGGGCGCGACGAGGCGGTCGGCAAGCTCGCGTCGCTTTTGGGCAATGACGCGCTGAGCAGTCCGGCCGCTGTTGCGCTCGCCGCTATCGGCAGTCCGGCTGCCGGGCGTGCGCTGGTTGATGCCCTTACGCAGCAGCCGTTGAACATCCGGCAAAAAGAGAACGTGATTCGCGCTGTCGGCCACATGCAGGCCCCCGGCGCTGAAGACGCCCTGCGCGCGCTGGCCTCCGAGCCTGCCTTGCAGGGGGCGGTATGGTATGCCCTGAGCCGTACCGGTTCGGTGGCGTCGCTGCCCGTTTTGGCATCGGCGGCGAAGAACGTTTACTATGCGTCGGAGCCTGCGGGAGCTACCGAAGCTTATCTGCAACTTATCCGGCGCCTGCTCGAAGCGGGCGCTGTGAAAGAAGCCGAAAAGGCGGCCTCCGACCTTTGGAAGCAGGCCGAAAAAACCGGACAGACACACATCCGCGCCGCGGCGCTGCAGCTCCGCATGGCCGCGCACCCCGACAGAGCGCCGGCGTTTGTGAAGGAGGCGCTGAAAGATAAAAACCGAAGCTACCGGAATGCCGTGCTCGACGACGCGCTCAATTATCGGCTGGCGGGGACGGAAAAGGTCGTCGTCGAGGCCCTCAAAAAAGCCGATGATGAACGCAAAGCCGACATCCTGCACTGGTATATTAAAATATATGACCGTCCCGACGTGCGCCGGCAGTTAGCCGACCCCGGTACCGGCCTTTTTATCGGCTTGCTGGCTGACGCCAATGCCGATATTCGCAAAGCGGCGGCCTTCCTGCTGGCCAAAACCGGCGACGCGGCTGCTACCGCTGCCCTTGCCGGCCTGCTCACCGGCGCCGACGGGCGCGATGTAAGTCTTGCGAAGGATGCCCTTATGACGGTGAAGGGCGACATTGCGGCGGTTGTTGCGCCGCTGCTGCCCGAAGCCACCGGCCAAGGCAAAGTCGCTATTCTCGAACTGCTCGCCGCACGCAAAGCCGCCGGCCATGCGGCCGTTGTCTTCGAGCAGCTCGACGCCCCCGACGCCGAGGTGCGCGCGGCGGCTTATAAGGCATTAAAAGATGTGGCCGTCGAGCCTTCTTTGTCGCGCCTGTATGCCCTGCTGGAGAAGAGCGCTCCGGCTGACGGCGGCGATGCCGTCAGGGACATCCAGCAGGCGGTCGTCGCGGCGATGAAGGGGCTTTCGGGCGAGGAGAAATTTAACCGTATCGCAGCGCAGCTTTCGACTTCGAAGCAGCCGGCGCTGTACTATCCGCTGTTAGCGGCCTCGGGCGAGAGCCAAGCGCTGGCTATGATTATCGACCGCTTCCGTAACGGCGCGACGTATGACCGGGAGGCGGCCTTTCGCGCCCTTATCGAATGGCCGGACATCGAGGCGGCCGCCGAGTTGCAGGCCATCTGTACCGATGCGGCCCTGGCCGTGTATTTCGACCGCGCGCTGGAACGCTATGTTGCCTTAGCCGCCGACAACGTGCTCACCGGCGACAACAGGCGCCTCTATCTGTCGAATGCGCTTGAGATGGCGAAAACCGATGCGCAGAAACAGACCATCATCGAGCACCTTGGGCGCACCGGCGCTTACCAGGCGTTCTGGCTTGCGGGCGCTTACATCGACCATGCCGTGCTCCGGCAGACGGCCGCTAACGCCGTGATGACGCTTGCGCTCGATAATCCCCATTATGCCGGCGCTAACCTGCGGAGGTTGATTGAAGACATTATCATTAAGCTTGATAATCCCGATGCATCGTACCAGCGCGAAGCCTTATGGAAGCGCCTGCGCGAAATGCCCGACGACGCCGGCTTTGTGGCCATTTTTAACGGGAAGGATTTGCAAGGATGGAAAGGATTGGTCGAGAATC
The DNA here is from genome assembly GCA_031270845.1 of Prevotellaceae bacterium. Taxonomy (GTDB): domain Bacteria; phylum Bacteroidota; class Bacteroidia; order Bacteroidales; family UBA932; genus JAIRKX01. Next base: position 10,980 of record JAISXF010000092.1, on the reverse strand, counting down.
CGCTTTCGCGGGCGCGCATGAAGCCGAAGGAGCTTGCCACCAAGCAGGCCAAGGCCGACGAGGCCGCCCGTGCACATTGGATTCCCACCGACGGCGTGCTCGTTTTCGACGGCGCCGGCAGCGATAATCTGTGTACGGACAAGCTCTACGGCGATTTTGAGATGCTCATCGACTGGAAGCTTGAGCCTTCGCCCGACGCCGATGCCGGTATTTACCTCCGCGCCTCGCCCCAGGTGCAGATATGGAACATCGCCCGTACCGATGTCGGCGCGCAGGTCGGTTCGGGAGGGCTGTACAATAATCAAGTGCACCCTTCGACGCCGCTGAAGGTGGCCGATAACCGGTTAGGCGAATGGAATACGTTCTATATTAAAATGATCGGCGACAGGGTTACCGTCCGCCTCAACGGGGAGCTGGTTGTCGATAATGTGATTTTTGAAAATTACTGGGACAGGTCGTCTCCGATACCGCCGGTCGAGCAAATCGAACTGCAGGCGCACGGCAGTCGCGTATATTATCGTAACATTTTCGTGCGGGAACTGCCTCGCGCGGAGCCATTCGTCCTTTCGGACGAGGAGCGCAAAGAAGGCTTTCAGATGCTCTTCGACGGCACCAATATGCATGAGTGGACGGGCAATACTATCGATTATATTCTTGAAGGCGGCTGCATTGCGATGTATCCGGGCACGAGCCACGGCGGGAATTTATACACGCGAAGCGAATATGACAATTTTATTTTCCGCTTTGAGTTTCAACTCACTCCCGGCGCCAACAATGGCCTCGGCATTCGCACCCCGATGGATGGCGACGCCGCATACGTCGGCATGGAATTGCAGATACTCGATAGCGAAGCGCTTATTTATAAAGACCTCGCGCCTTATCAGTATCACGGTTCGGTGTATGGCATTATTCCGGCGCGGCGCGGCTTTTTGAAGCCTACCGGCGAATGGAATAATCAGGAAGTAATTGCTGATGGCGACCACATTAAGATAACGCTTAACGGCGCCGTGATTGTCGATGGCAACATCCGTGAAGCGACGAAAAACGGTATGCCCGACAAGCGGGAGCACCCCGGCCTGTTTAATGAAAGGGGACACATCGGGTTCCTCGGTCATGGGTCGGAGGTTAAATTCCGAAATATCAGAATTAAGGAATTGGGAAAGAAGAAATAGCCTGCAGGAGAGGGATTTCAACATCATTTTATAAATTATAAACACATCGGGACAGAAGGAAAAACCGGACAGTAGAAATTATTGATTATTACGCACGTTGCATTGCATATACTCATTGATTGGGGCAGTATGTTTTTAATGCAGCGTGCGTAATTTTTTTTAGTAAAATATTTGGCCAGTACAGAATAAATTTTTACCTTTGTTGCCGGGAACCAAATTTTCGTTCCTTGGAACCAAACTTTGGTACCCGGGAACCAAGGTTTGGTTCCAAGGAACCAAGGTTTGGTACCCAGGAACCAAAGTTTGGTACCCGGGAACCAAAGCTTGGTACCCAGGAACCAAAGCTTGGTACCCAGGAACCAAAGTTTGGTACCCGGGAACCAAAGCTTGGTACCCGGGAACCAAACTCCGATACAAATGAATAAAAGCTTAGTTCATAAGAACGAAAGTTTGGTTGTTTGAAGCGGATGTTTGGTACCCGTGAACCAAGCTCCGATATAAAAAAACAAAAGTTTCATTGATATGAATGAAAGCATGGTTAACATGAACGAAAGTTTGGTTGTTTGAAGCGGATGTTTGGTACCCAGGAACGAAAATTTTTATGCTGTACATATATGTTTAATTTAAAAAAATACTACGATGCCCGATTTTATTCCAAGACGTAACTATGACTTCAACGAGTGGCAGGAGAACCTCGTTGACAATGCCGTTGCAAAAGCTACTCAGTGGCTCATCCCTGCGGACGCTGTAACCGTCGTTGTTGCGCGGCGGGAACGCTGGCGTACGGCGTTTCAGATCTCCGAAGACCCCAGCACGCGCACCTCGACGGCGGTGAAAAACAAACAGATAATGAGGAAGACCTATACCGCCGCGCTGCGGTTCTTTGTGCGGTCGTACCTGGCCAATAACCCTGTGGTGACGAACGTTGACCGGCTCAATCTCGGCCTTCGGGTTCGGAAAACAGGCCGCCCGACGCCGGTGGGGCACATCGAGAGCAGTCCGATTTTTAAGATTGATTTCTCACGTGTACAGATGCATACGCTGATAGTGAAAGATAATACGATGACCGGTATCGCACGGCCTGCGGGCGCCGCCGGCTTTGAAGTATGGCGCAAAATCGGCGGCACGGCGCCCGTCGATGACAACGAATGGTTAATGGTGGCGCAGGCGACGCGCTCGCCTTATACGCTGCGGTATGCTATGTCGGAAAAGGGGCAGCGCGTATATTACCGGCTGCGCTGGGTCAATACGCGGGGCGCCGTCAGCGCGTGGAGCGATATGGTTTCCGCGCTGGTGGGGTAGATTTTAATTACGAATTACGAATTACGAATTACGGGAGCGGAAGTTACGCAATCAGTCAATTACGAAGCAGGAACGCTGTTATCCGACATTCATCATTCGTAATTTATAATTCCAATCTCGTAATTCGTAATTCGTAATTCGTAATTCCAATCTCGTAATTCGTCATTCGTAATTCGTAATTACTTTGGCGCTATTCGGTAGAGGATTATCGCTATGACCGCGTAGAGGCAATTCGGCACCCAGAGGGCGATTACCGGCGGGAGGAGGTTGGCATGCACAAACATTTCGCTGAAGCGCAGAAAGAGAATGTAGGAAAAACTTAAGGCCAGCCCGATGCCTATTTTTAGCCCGATGCCCCCCCGCACCTTGCGCGACGAGAGCGAAACCCCGATGAGGGTAAGTATAAAGACCGAAAAAGGCACGGCGATACGGGTGTTCTTCTCGATGAGGGCGAACTTCACACCCTTGTCTCCGCGCTGTTTGAGCTGGTCGATGTAGCTGTTGAGTTCGTAATAATTCATTGACTCGGTGAAGTTGGTGCGGCGCTTTAAATCTTCGGCGTCGAAATTAATTTGGAGTTCCATTTTTTCTCCGTGTTCGACTACTTCGCGCTCGCCGTCGATTGTTCGCTTGGAATAGTGGGTGAGGGTCCACTGTTTGGCAGCGTCGTCCCATTTTGCGCTTTCGGCCGAAATTTTGGAACGGAGCTGCTTCCCTGTAAATTCTTCCATCGTAAAGAGGCGCGCGGTGTTGTCCCACGTAGCAAAGGACTCGATATATATAAACACGCCGGGGCTTAACTGGTAGTGGAGGTTGCGATCTGCGTTGTTGAAGGGCGTGCGGACATACTGCTCTTCAAACGCCAGGCGCGTGGCGTTGGCCGGCGGGATTATAAAGAGGTTCAATGCAATGCTGATAGCGCAGATGCAGAGCGAGGAGATGAAGTATGGGAACATCATCCTGAAGAAGCTCATGCCGCCGGAGAGAATGGCGATGATTTCGGAATGACTGGCCATCTGGGAGGTGAAGAGAATGACCGTGATGAATACAAACAGCGCACTGAACAGATTGACGATGTAGGGAATAAAGTTCATGTAATAGGCAAAAATGATAGCTGTTATCGGGGCTTTCTTTTCGACGAAGTCGTCAATCTTTTCGCTCAGGTCGAATATAATCACTACTACCGTAATCAGTAGCAGCGAAAGCACGTAGGTGCCGATGAACTTCCGGATAATGTACCGGTCGAGAATAAGGGGCTTAAGCATTCTTACGTATGATAAATGTGGCTGCAAAGGTAGGAATAATTTAACGGGTAATGGATAATGGTTAATTTTTCTTACCTTTGCCTGTCTTTATTAATGAAATATGTATTCGATTATCCATTACTCTCTGCTTTTTATGATGGCCTTGCCTCTCGTCGGCCATGCCCGTCCGGCGTCGCCCGATGACGTGGTGGTGTTCTACAACCTCGAAAACCTGTTCGACACGGTTGATAGCCCCGTAACGCAGGACACCGACTTCACGCCCCAGGGACGCAACAAATGGACGGGCAAAAGACTCGCCGGAAAGCTCGATGCGATTGCCGGAACCATCATCGCTGCCGGCAGCGGTGAATTTCCAATCTTAGTGGGGGTTTGCGAAATAGAGAACAGGGAGGTGCTGCGCCTCTTAGTGGAAAAAACGTCGCTTTCGCGGATTGGTTATGGCATCCTGCATCGCGACTCGCCCGACCCGCGGGGTATTGATGTCGCCCTGCTGTACCGCTCCGACGGCTTCGAGGTGCTGCATACGGCGTGGTTTAAGGTCTGCTATGCTTCGGACAGCTGCCCGACGCGCGAGATTCTGTATGCCAAAGGCGTGCTGCATGGCCTCGACACCTTGCATGTGCTGGTTACGCACTGGCCGTCGAAATTGAGCGGAGCGACAAAGTCGGAACCGCGCCGGATGCGAGCCGCCACGACGCTGAGGGCGATTACCGATTCTGTATTCAGGGTTAACCCCCGCGCCAACATTATCGTTATGGGCGATTTTAATGACACGCCCGACAGCCGGCCGATAACCGAAGGCTTGCTCGGAGGGCAGGACACCGCCGGCACCGCCTGTTTGCATAATCTGATGCTGCCCCTGGCCAGGCGCGGAGAAGGCTCGCTTAAATATCGTGCAAAATGGGAGTTGGTTGACCTGTTTTTTGTGTCGGGGAATTTATTAAACTCCGCCGAGCCGGTTTATTGCCGGCCTGCGGGCGTCTCGATTTTTCGGGCGCCCTTCTTACTTGTGCCCGACGAAAGATACCTCGGCGACAAAGTCCACCGTACTTACATGGGCGTCCGGTACAAAGGCGGTGCGAGCGACCACTTGCCGATAACGATGCGTCTTATGTTTCGTTAGTAATAAAAATGAACAACCGGGTAAGCATACGGGCTAAAAAGGCATTGGGACAGCATTTCCTGCATGATAAAAATACCGCGCAACGGATTGTCGCAAGCCTTTCGGGGACACCGGCCACCGTCCTCGAAATAGGCCCGGGTACCGGAGCATTAACCGCTTTCCTGCTGCAATGTCCCGGACGGACGCTCTGGGCAGTGGAGATAGACAGGGAGTCGATAGCGTACTTGCAAAAAACCTTTCCGCAACTGCAGGGGCGCCTGCTCACCGGCGATTTTCTGTCGCTGCCGCTGGGCGATTACTTTTCGGAGCCGTTTTCGGTTATCGGGAATCTTCCGTACAATATTTCGTCGCAGATATTTTTTAAGATACTGGAATATCGCGGTCAGATTCCCGAAGTTGTCTGTATGATTCAGAAAGAAGTGGCCGAACGGCTTGCGTGCGGTGCAGGCAGTAAAACCTATGGTATTCTGAGCGTGCTGCTGCAAGCGTATTATGACATCGAATATCTTTTTACGGTGCACGAACATGTGTTTACGCCGCCGCCCGGGGTTAAATCGGCGGTTATCCGCCTGCGTCGGAACGCGGTCGGGCAGCTTGCCTGCGATGAAGCGCTGTTTGTGAAAATCGTCAAGGCGACCTTCAACCAACGCCGCAAAGTCATTCGCAATTCGATAAAAGTCCTTACCGGCGATGCCCCTCTGCCGGCGCACCGTTATTTTTCCCTGCGCCCCGAACAGTTAAGCGTTGATGAATTTGTGGAACTAACGTCGTTAATTGGTAATTCATCGTTTGTAATTCATAATTAATTCGTATCTTCGCGGTCAAATTATTTAAAAAAAATAAAAAAAAATGAAGACATTATTAGTATTCTTACAGGGAACGCCGGGCGGCGCTACGTCTGAAGGCGGCGGTTTATTTGGCGGGCAGTCAGGTTTTTTAGTCATGATGCTGCTTATTTTTGTGGTGATGTATTTTTTTATGATACGTCCGCAACAAAGGAAGCAGAAAGAGATGCGCCGGTGGCGCGAAAGCCTTCAGAAAGGCGACAGGATAGTAACGTCGGGCGGCATCTACGGCACGATTGTCGAATTGAAAGACCGCTATGTACTGGTGGAAGTTGACCAGAATGTGAAGCTGCGTATCGACCGGAGTACGATATTGAAAGACATGTCGGACGCCCCATCGGGAAGGTAAGCCGCCATGGCGGTGCACAGCAGGGTAGGAGAGAGCATGCGAAACGGCCTGAAAAAAATACTTTCGTTGCTGCGAAACAAGCGGAGATGGACGTTTTGCTGGTTTGTGCTGCTGGCTTTTGTGGTGTGGTTTATCAATCGCCTGTCGAACGAGTACCGCGCCGAGATGCTGCTCAACGTATGTATCTATAACAGTCAGGATGCACGGGAGCCGAAGCTGGTTACCACATCGGCGCTGCCGGTTATTGCGCGCGCCAACGGGTTCTACATCGTGCGCCAGCGCCTCTCGAAGCCCCCGACGGTAATGGTCGATATAAAAAACAGACGCCTTCGGCAGGCCGGTTCACATACCTATCTGCTGACTTCTGTATTGCAGGACGAAATCAGGCAACTGATGGGCGATGACATGCAAATCGAATCCTATGCCCGCGACACGCTGTTTTTTCAGCGCATCAAGCCCGACGATATGCCCGACGACGACGAAATGGTTTACGGCAAGCATATCATTCACCCGTCTTCCCACTGAGCCATGTTGTACGTAGGCTTGACGGGCGGTATCGGGAGCGGTAAGACGCTGGCAGGGAAAATCCTTTCCGCCTTCGGAGCGCCTGTGTTCAATGCCGACGACGAAACCAAAAAATGCTACAACAGCGACGACGCCCTCCGCGCCAAACTCACTGCCCTGCTCGGCGACGGTATCTACCATAACGGCCGGTTGCAGCGGTCGGCAATGGCCGCTGCAATCTTTACCGACGCGCAGCTGCTGGCGCAGGTCAATGCGCTGGTGCATCCGGTAGTTATGGAGCGCTTTCGGCAGTTTGCCGGCACGCAGCAGGCGCCGTATATCGTAATGGAAGCGGCCATACTGTTTGAAAGCGGCATCGGGCGGCAGATGCACAAAACCATTACCGTCGAAGCGCCCGAAGCAATACGGATACAGCGGGCTATGGCGCGCGACAGTACAGACGAAGCCACCGTCTGCCGGCGTATGCAACACCAGTGGACGGATGAGCAGCGCGCCGCCGCGGCCGACTTCATTGTCGTCAACGACGGCCGGCAAGCCCTGCTGCCGCAACTGCAAGCCATAGACCAGCAACTGCGAATTACGAATTAACAGGTACGAATTACGAATTACGAATCCAATATCAAAAATACAATATCAAAAATTAAAAAATCAATGACAGATTTAAAACAAATCATCACCATTCCGCATTACCATGGCCTGTATCGGCAAATAGCGAAAAGTAAAAACGGAGTTATCGTCGAATCACTCTCCGACGGGAAACGGATGTGCGCTACGGCGTCGATGCGGGTATCCCTATTGTCCGACATTTCCATTTATACCGATACCGAAGAACTCCCCCTGCAAGAGGTATTGTTAAAAATGAAAGAAAAACAGCAGGGGCAGCCCGCTATCGGCGCCAAAGCGCCGGAAGCCGACGTGCGCGCCTTCTTTGAAGAAGTGCTTCCCGACTATGACCGCGAACGATTTTACTTCTCGCACATGAAAAAAGTGCTCGACTGGTACAACCTGCTTCAGCAAAATAATATGCTCGATATTGAAGAACCGGCAGCCGACGATAATACCCCAAACGAAACTTCCAATGACTAAACAAACCCTCTTCATCCTTGCGCTCCTGCTTGCCATGGCGGCCACCGGAAAGGCGCCGGCGGCGACAGGCGACGCAGGCTCGTGTGCGCAACGCTTTTTCTATGGAGGCAACATCGGGATGGTCTTTTCGGACGACCATACGCGCCTCTCGGCAGCGCCGCTGGCGGGCTTCCGCATATTCCCCGACTGGTCGGCAGGCCTGCAGCTGGCGCTCGAATATTATGCCTACGACTACCTCCTCAACGGCCAGACCGCTACCGCCAAATCGTACGGCATCGGCGGCGGGCTTTTTACCCGCTACGAACTCCCGATATCCTTCCTCCGGCAGGCCGGCAGCGGCCTTTACGCCCATGCCGAATACGACTACATGCACCACCGCTGGCACTACAACGGCAACCAGCCCGACAGGAACAATAACCGCCAGTCGCTGCTCGTCGGCGCGGGCGCCTATATTCCCCTCGGCGGCCGTAGCCGGATTGCCCTTACCGCCCTCTGGGAACTCTGGCATTCCGACAGCGCCCCGTACTCATCGGCGCCGGTTATCCGTATCGGCATACAGTTTTAAGTCTAAAGACTGAAAGACTGAAAGACTGAAAGACAAAAGACAAAAAGACAAAAAGACAAAAAGACAAAAGACTACAATCTAAAGTCTAAACGTCTAAAAATCTAAAAATCTAAAATCTAAAAAAAAATACAATGACTGAAAAAACAAAACAAATTTTGCGCGACTCTCCGGCCATGCGCTGGACGGCGCTCGTACTGCTGGCCATGGCCATGTTCTGCTCCTATATTTTTATGGACATCCTCTCGCCGATTAAAGACCTCATGCAATCGACCCGCGGATGGGACTCGACCGCCTTCGGCACGATGCAGGGTTCGGAAACATTTCTGAACGTGTTCATCTTCTTTCTTATTTTTGCCGGCATTATTCTCGACAAAATGGGCGTCCGCTTTACGGCCATCCTTTCAGGAGCTGTTATGCTTGTCGGCGCCACGATTAACTGGTATGCGGTAACGGCGGCCTTTGCCGGCTCGGGGTTGGAGCAGTGGTTTACCGCCAATTTGAACTACATTCCCGTATTCGACGAATTAGGCGTATCGCCGTTTTATGCCGGCATGCCGGCGTCGGCCAAATTTTCGGCCGTTGGCTTTATGATATTCGGCTGCGGCGTAGAAATGGCGGGCATTACGGTTTCGCGCGGGATTGTAAAATGGTTCAAAGGCCGGGAAATGGCGCTTGCCATGGGTTCCGAAATGGCGCTCGCGCGACTGGGCGTAGCTACCTGCATGATATTTTCACCGGTTATTGCCCGCTGGAGCGGCGATATCGACGTATCGCGCTCGGTTGCCTTTGGCGTCATTCTGCTCGTCATTGCCCTGATTATGTTCATCGTTTATTTCTTTATGGATAAAAAATTAGATGCCCAGACCGGCGCCGTAGAAGAAAAAGACGACCCGTTCAAAGTAAAAGACATCGGAAAAATTTTATCGAGCAGCGGTTTCTGGATTGTCGCCCTGCTTTGCGTGCTGTACTACTCGGCCATTTTCCCCTTCCAAAAATATGCGGTGAACATGCTTCAATGCAACCTGACCTTTACCCCGCCGGCCGAAGGCTCTTTCTGGGCATCGAACGGATGTACGATGATCCAGTACCTGATAATGCTTGTCGTCGCGGCCAGCGCTTTTGCCAGCAACTTCAGTAAAAAAACGGTCAAAACACTGCTGCTAACCCTTTCGGGGGTATGCCTTGTGATATTTTGCTACATGGGCTACATGCGCCAGTCGGCGGAAACGGTATTTGCCGTCTTCCCTCTGCTGGCGGTCGGGATTACGCCTATTATCGGAAAATATGTGGACCAGAAAGGCAAGGCGGCCTCGATGCTCACTATCGGTTCGCTGCTTCTTATAGCCTGCCATTTGACATTTGCCTTCATCCTTCCGATGTTCAAAGGCAGCGCTGTGGGCGGCATTTTTGTGGCCTATATCACGATTCTGGTATTAGGTTCGTCGTTTTCGCTGGTGCCGGCGTCGCTCTGGCCGAGCGTGCCGAAGTTGGTGGACAGTAAAGTTATCGGTTCGGCGTATGCCCTTATTTTCTGGATACAGAATATCGGTTTATGGCTCTTCCCGCTGTTGATAGGCAAAGTGCTCGATGCTACCAACCCCGACATCGCGCAGGCATTAGCCGATAAGACCATGACCGCCGAAGTAGCCGCCGTATCATACAATTATTTATATCCGATGATTATGCTGGCGTGTTTGGGGGTGGCGGCGTTGATTTTAGGGTTTTATCTTAAGGTTGTGGATAAACGCAAGGGCTACGGCCTCGAGTTGCCGAACAGGAGGTAAGGGTTGAGAATGTAGAAATCAATTGACATTGTCAGGTCTGTCGCCGCGATGGACAAACGATAAACGGACAGTGTCGGTTGATGAATGCAAAAAAAAATCAAAATAAATTTGGTATATCTAATTATTTATCTACCTTTGCACCACTATTTCTGGAAATATCGGGAATAGCAACCAATTTTTTTATTAAATTTTATTACTGTTCTATGAACATTTTTGTTTCTGGCTTAAGTTTCAAAGCGACAAATGACGATTTGAAACACATTTTTTCGGTTCACGGCGAAGTATCGTCGGCCAAAGTAATAACCGAACGTGGGTCTCGGCGCTCAAGAGGCTACGGTTTTGTAGAAATGCCTAACGACAGCGAAGCCAATGCGGCTATCGCTGCGCTTCATGGCACCGAACACATGGGGCGTACGCTCAATGTGGCGGAGGCGCATGAACGGGTCGAGCGTTCCTATTAATGCAGTTGAAAGTAAAGTAAAACGGCCTTTCGCCATTACCTTATGTATAAAAATACTTTCGGGTATAATTATTGACTACTGCTAACCTAAACGAGAAGAACTGTCCGAATTTTCGGGCAGTTTTTTTTTAAATTACGAACTGCGAATTACGAATTACAGCAAGGACGGACAGAAAAAAAATAAAAGACAAAAGACAGAGACTGCCCATTTCCCTGAAAAATGAAATCTCCCACGTACGTGATGAAAGTTATCACGTACGTGATGAACCTCCACCACGTACGGGACAGACTTCATCACGTACGTGATGAACCTCCACCACGTACGGGACAGACTTCATCACGTACGTGATGAACCTCCACCACGTACGTGACAGACTTCATCACGTACGTGATAATTTTCATCACGTACGTGGGAGATTTCACTTTTCAGGGAAACGGGCCGTTTTTGTTGGTTGTTTTTTATCTTCTGTCCGTCCTTGCTGTGGTAAGACGTAAGACAAAAGA
>JAISXF010000057.1 GCA_031270845.1 Prevotellaceae bacterium | reverse complement strand
AACAGTCCGTACATGTGGAATAAGTTGTGTGTCAGGAAACATATCCCCAACAAAAGCCAGTAAAAGGCCGATTTAATTTGTGTGTTCATATTCGTTATAATTTTAAATTATGAAAATGCAAAGGTAGGGGGTATAATGCTTCCCGTCAATCCCCATTTGCAGGTATTTTTGAAGGACAAATTAGCATAAATGGGGAGGCCTGGAATTTTTTTACTACCTTTGCCGCAATAAAAACCGCAGTAAAACGGGAAATTCCATAAAATCGACTATCATCAGAAAGAAAACTAAAATGGCTTGGATTTTACTAATACTCGGAGGGCTTTGCGAAGTAGGATTTACGACCTGCCTGCAAGCATCCGACAATCTCACTGCCTGGGGCAAGAACTGGCCATGGGCAACAGGCTTTTTTGTGTTTCTGTTTTTCAGCATGTATTTGCTCAATGAAGCAGCGAAACATATTCCTATGGGCACCTGCTATGCCGTGTGGACAGGCATTGGCGCGGTGGGCACAGTACTTGTCGGAATATTTGTGTACCATGAGCCGACAAATCTGTGGCGAATTATTTTCGTCTTTACGCTAATTGCAAGTATTGTGGGCTTGAAAGCCGTTACGGCCTAATTTCTCCACCCTCGAACATCCGGACTTTTCCTTGAGTTTGGCTTTATCGCCGGCATCCTGCTGCTGCTTTTAGACGCCGCGATACAGAAACACAGAGCAACGAGAAAGCGCGAAGCGTAAGGCGTGATACATATTTCGTTGACTCGGAGCTGTTTTCCCCGCCGTATTCCGAAACGTTTCCCGGAATCAATGCCGATAATGTTAGCATAGCTGTCTGTTCCTTAGTTTCTTTTTAAAGAAAAATGGAGGCAACAAAAAATCATTGTATCGTATGAAAAAATGAAATTATCTCGCGCGAGATTATTTTTATCTCGCGCGAGAATTTTTTTATCTCGCGCGAGATTATTTTTATCTCGTGCGAGATTATTTTTATCTCGCGCGAGATTATTTCTATCTCGCGCGAGATTATTTCTATCTCGCGCGAGATTATTTTTATCTCGCGCGAGATTATTTCTATCTCGCGCGAGATTATTTTTATCTCGCGCGAGATTATTTTTATCTCGTGCGAGATTATTTTTATCTCGCGCGAGATTATTTTTATCTCGTGCGAGATTATTTTTATCTCGTGCGAGATTATTTTTATCTCGTGCGAGATTATTTTTATCTCGCGCGAGATTATTTTTATCTCGCGCGAGATTATTTTTATCTCGTGCGAGATTATTTTTATCTCGCGCGAGATTATTTTTATCTCGCGCGAGATTATTTCTATCTCGTGCGAGATTATTTCAAAATAACACAGGAATCATTAAATTTTAAAAAAACGAATAATACGACGCCTCACCGGACAATAATATCTTCATATAACTCGCGCAGGCGCCTGCGCAAATGCAGGACCGCATAATGTTTACGCGACAGGAGGGTGTTGACGGAAATTCCCGTCGTGAGGGAAATATCTTTGACCGGAAGGCCGTCTAATTCCGTCAGCTCATAGATTTCGCGCTGCTCGGGAGGCAATTCGGACAGGGCGTTTTCGAGTTCTTCCCACACAAGCGAACGCAGATAGTCGGTTTCGGGCGAAGGCGCGGCGTCGGGAGAGAATAAAATTTCCGAAAAATCGCTTAACATCTCCTCGTCGCCGTCGTCTGCCCGGTGATACGGCATTTCCACTTCCCGTTTTTTCGTGCCGTGATTGATAATCATGTTCCGCGCCACGCGGTACAGCCACGCCGAGACATGTTCGATTGGGTTTAAGTTTACCTGAACGGTTTTTGTCAGTTGATAAAAAACATCCTGCAGAATATCTTCGGCCACTTCCCTGCTCTCCACCCGTTTTCGGATGAACGATTTGAGCTGCGGCCGATAATCGGCAATCAGTTTTTCGAGATTGTCGCGGGTTCCTTTCGCCACGTTCGTTTTTTTTCGATGGATGACTATTCGGCAAACCGTCTGCAGCGCCGACCGAAGTGGTGATTTTTAAGAAATTCTTCCCGTTCTTCGGGCGTCATTTTCATCCATTTTTCGCGGAGCGGGTTACGCCGGTAGCCGTGCATTCCGAAAAATGCGGAGAGGGTCATAAATTTGACCAGTCCGGCGAGGAGAACGAGGAAGCCTGCCGCCTGCCAAAAATTGAGCGCCGGCAATCCGAAAATGAATGGCATAAGCCAGTTCCACAAGACCATAAAAACGGCGACAAAACCGGCCATCGCCGCCAATCCCACTACTAAATGTCCAACCAGAGGTACGTTTTTTTTCATTGCTGTTTAATTTTATTGTTTATAAAAAAGATGTTTGCGTTCGATTAATTGCAGGGCGTTAAATTTACATTTACTCATACAGTCGCCGCATGCGGTACAGTTTTCGGGGTATTTCACGGCGGCATGTTGTCCGGATTCATCGGCCACGATTTCCAATACCTTTCGCGAGCATCTTTTAATGCAGCGCCGGCATCCGGTACAATGGCTTTCGATGATGCTTATCGTTTTGTGCCGGTTCTTTCGCCGGCGATGCAGATTAAAAGAAATCCACAGCAAGACGGCTATTCCTGTACTGATATATACGGTTGTCATCCCTTACGGTTTTTATACATTATTTACTACCTGTGCAGACAGATGAACGGGGAAAATATTTTACGGGCGACAGAACAAGCCGGCGCAAGTCGGGGATGTCCTGGCGGATATTTGCTTTTTGTGTTATCATCATGCATTTTTTGCAAAGATACTGCTTATTGACGGGAATATGTTTTGCGGCGGTTTTTCGTCATTTTCTTTTGTCATTTGTCATTCGTATTTCGCAATTAAAGTTGTACCTTTGCACCCGTTTTATTTACGAGAAGAGATACAGAAACGATGAATGATGAGCAGGCTACGTTAAAGCTGGGGACGGAAAAGATCAGGAAACTTTTGCTGGAATATGCGATTCCGGCCATCATTGCGATGACGGCCGCGTCGCTCTATAATATTACCGACAGTATATTTATCGGGCACGGCGTGGGGCCGATGGCGCTTTCGGGGCTGGCGATTACCTTCCCGCTGATGAACCTTGCGGCTGCCTTCGGGACGCTCGTTGGCGTGGGGGCTTCGACGCTGCTGTCGATACGGATAGGGCAGCGCGATTATGCGTCGGCTAATCTTATTTTGGGGAATGTACTGGTGTTGAATATTATTATGGGGGTTGTGTTTTCGATACCGGCGCTGCTGTTTCTTGAGCCTGTGCTGCTGTTTTTCGGCGCCAGCCCCGATACGCTGCCTTATGCGTACCGGTTTATGATGATCATCCTGGCGGGGAATGTGGTAACGCATCTGTATTTCGGGTTGAATGCCATGCTCCGCTCGGCGGGCAATCCGCGACTGGCGATGCTGGGGACGATTTTTACGGTGCTTATCAATATGATATTAAATCCGCTGTTTATTTTTGTTTTTAAATGGGGCATACAGGGGTCGGCCTTTGCGACGGTGATAGCGCAGTCAACGGTGCTGATGTGGCAGTTTTACCGGTTCTATGACCCTCGCTCCATTATCCGCTGGCAAAAGGGGATATACCGGCTGCGGCGGAATATTGTTCGCGATTCGCTGGCTATCGGCATGGCGCCGTTCTTGATGAATGCCGCCGGCTGCCTGGTGGTGATTATCATCAACCGGCAACTGATGAAGTATGGCGGAGACCTCGCTACAGGCGCCTACGGGATTATTAACCGCGTGGCGTTTCTTTTTGTCATGATTGTCCTCGGGCTCGGGCAGGGGATGCAGCCTATTGCCGGTTATAATTTCGGAGCGCAGCAGCGCCGGCGGGTAACGGGCGTGCTGCGGCTGTCGATTTTTTATGCGACGGGGATTATGATCGTCGGTTTTGTGGTGGTCGAGCTGTTTGCCGGCGGCGTGGCTTCGCTCTTTACCTCCGACTCACAGCAGATAGACATGGCGGCTACCGGTCTGCGGTGGGTGTTTGCGGTCTATCCGCTTGTCGGTTTTCAGATGATGTGTTCGACGTTCTTTCAGAGCATCGGCAAGCCGGGCAAGGCGATTATCCTGTCGATGACGCGGCAGGTGCTTTTTCTTATTCCGCTGCTGCTTATTCTTCCCTGTCAATGGGGCGTAACGGGCGTGTGGAGCAGCTTAACGTTCTCCGACGCCCTCTCGGTAGTCCTCGCCGGCGGGCTGCTGGCGTGGGAAATTCGTAGCAGGCAGTCATAATATTTCAATATTTAATAGCTAATATCTAATATCAAATAAAATGGAAACAATTCTAATCATTCTTTTTTTAACCGGATACAGTGCGATTGTGTTCGAGCATTTTTTAAAAATTAATAAAGCCGGGACTGCGCTCTGTATGGGCGCGCTGTGCTGGACGGCCTACATCCTGCTCTCTGACGGCGGCGCCGAGCCAGTGCTGGAAAATATCAACGAGGAACTCAGCGGCATCGCCGGCGTGCTGTTCTTTTTGATTGGCGCGATGACAATCGTCGAAGTCATTGATGCGCACGACGGCTTCCGGTTTATTACCGATAAAATACGGACAACCGACAAGCGAAAACTGTTGTGGATAATTTCCATCCTTACCTTTTTCTTCTCGGCCGTACTCGATAACCTGACGACCACCATCGTGATGATTTCCCTGCTGGGGAAACTGATAGGCCGACGCGACGACCGGCTGCTGTTTGTGTCGATGGTGGTGATTTCCGCCAACGCCGGCGGGGCCTGGACGCCTATGGGCGATGTTACCACAACGATGCTCTGGATAGGCAAACAGGTAACCACGGGGGCGATTATCAGCAAGCTGTTTCTGCCGAGTGTCGTATCGCTGCTGGTGCCGCTCTCGGCGGTGTCGTTTTGGATGAAGGGGACTGTCGAGCCGCCGGCACAAACGGTCGGCGAACGTCGGATTTCACTCCCCTCGTCGGTACGCACGTCTATCTTTTTCTTAGGCCTCCTGATTTTGCTGTGCGTACCGGTATTTAAAGCCGTCACGCATCTGCCGCCGTTTATGGGGATGATTTTGGGCGTCGGTATCCTGTGGATTTATACCGGCATCCTGTACCGGAAACATCACGGAGGGCGCATCAAGCAGCGCCTGTCGGTAACCCGCGCACTGCATCAGATAGAAATATCGACGATCCTGTTTTTCCTCGGCATCCTGCTTTGCGTGGGGGCGCTGCAACATGCCGGCATCCTCTCGTCGATGGCCAACTGGTTAGACAGTGTGGTAAGCAACCAGGGCGTGGTTGTTACCATCATCGGGGCGGTGTCGGCCATTGTGGATAATGTGCCTCTGGTGGCGGCGGCGCAGGGGATGTATTCGTTTCCGACGGACAGCTTCTTCTGGGAGTTTCTGGCCTACGCCGTAGGTACCGGCGGGTCGATGCTTATTATCGGCTCGGCGGCGGGCGTGGCCGCGATGGGGCTGGAGAAAATCAATTTTATCTGGTATCTCAAGCGGATAAGCGGCTGGGCGCTGCTGGGCTATCTGGCAGGCGCGGCGACCTATGTGCTGGAAGACTTCATCGTTAAATCATTTCTGTAAGCCCCTCTATGAACAGCATCATTACCATCGGGCGGCAATTGGGCAGCGGGGGAAAGTATGTGGGCGAACAGCTCGCGCTGCGGCTTGGCATCCCCTGTTATGACAAGGAGCTGATTAATCTCGCTTCGCGCGAAAGCGGACTCGACAAAGCCTTTTTTGAAAAAGCCGATGAAAAAAGCCGCTTCAGTGTATGCGGCCACTTCTTCGGGCTGCATTCCGGCTACATGACCGGCAGCACGGGCAATTATCTGTGTAACGAGGCGCTGTTTAAAATCCAGAGCGACGTTATCCGCAAGCTCGCCGGCGAGTCGTCGTGCATTTTCGTCGGGCGGTGCGCCGACTATATCCTCCGCGACCACCGGCATTGCCTGAAGGTCTTCATCTGTGCCGACCTGCCCGACCGCCTCGAGCGCCTCATGCACGAGCGCCACCTCTCCGAAAAGGACGCGCGCCTGCTGCTCGATCAGTCCGATAAAAAACGCGCCGGATACTATAATTATTATACCAACAAAATCTGGGGCATGGCCTCTTCCTACGATTTATGCCTCAACTCGTCGGCGTTCGGATTTGAGGAGTTAGTGCGGATGATTGCAGAACGGGGAATGCCTTCGCGCCAGCGCCCACACATTTTTACCGAACATCCTTGAACAAAGCGCGTCGGTAATACGGTTCAGAGGAAATATAAAGGTGTCGAAAATAACAACCTGTGTTTTGGTAATACGAGCGTTTCCAGGGTCGCCGCGCCCCTTAAGCCATTTGAACAGCAAGGCTACTAAAAAACCCATGCTGTCGGAATACCTTGCTTTTGTAACCGTGAACCCGGCTGCTGTTATTTTTTCTATTACCGATTGTTTTCGGTATCTTCTGAAATGCCCTACTAAGCGGTCAAACGAAGAATACAGCACGTTGAATGCGGGCACCCATATAAACAGCTCCCCGTGCTCGCCGAGAGCCGTATTATGGCGCAACTTCCCGGCCCATATTTTCAACGCCGCCCCATCGTCGTCGATATGCTCCAGCACATTGATGGAATAAATGAAATCAATACTGCCATCGGCCACATCGTCGATAGAACGGACAACGGTCAATCCTTTTTCTTCCATGTACCGGCACTGGAACTCGTCGATCTCCATGCAGAGGATATCATACCCTTTTGCTTTCAGCCTTTCGGCATAATAGCCAAGGCCTGCGCCGATGTCCAAAATTTTGCCCCCCACAGGCGCCTGTTTCAGGATGAGCGACAATAAATACCGGTTATACCGTTTGGCGCTGTCGGAAAGGGTTTCCAATTCGTGTGTTCCGGTGTACTTAAAATTTTCCATCGCTTTTTCTATTCTTCACGTTCAATTGTCCATTATATACAGGTACGTCATCCTGTTCGGGTCGCTGGTGAGTACGGTGTGGAAGCGGTGATTGAAAGCCGGCAGGAAATATGCCGAATAACACCGAACACAGAAATCCCCTTTCGGGGGCTCTATAACTGATTGATTTTCTGGGGGGGGGGGGGGTAAAATCACTTTCCCGCCGGAACGAAGCCCGTGCGGCGGCGACAAAAAGCCCGATAGGTGAATAAACAATCATATTTCTTTTACCCTGAAATGGACGGCAAAGGTACTGTTTTTTTAAAAATTACAACTCTCCGGCTCAAGGGGGCTACACTCCGGGACTCCCGGAGGACACTCCGGCTCAACCGGAGGACACTCCGGGACTTTCGGAGGACACTCCGGGACTTTCGGAGGACACTCCAGAACTTTCGGAGGACACTCCAGAACTTTCGGAGGACGCTCCGGGACTTTCGGAGGACGCTCCGGGACTTTCGGAGGACACTCCAGAACTTTCGGAGGACACTCCGGGACTTTCGGAGGACACTCCGGGACTTTCGGAGGACTTAAAATGCTTCCTGTTTTTTCCTATTTTTTATTTTCAATGCTCCATTATATACAGGTACGTCATCCTGTTCGGGTCGCTGGTGAGTACGGTGCGGAAGCGGTGGTTGAAAGCCGGCAGGAAATTAAACTCCGGAATTGTATTCACCGGACTGTCATAGACAGGGAACGATACCGGCGTGTAGCGCGCCCGCTGGAAATAACCGTTAAACACTTCCAGATGATTTTGCCAGCCTTTCCGGTAGGCAATAATATCGGGGGTCTCACGGGCATCGGCTTCGAGGTTGTTGCCCACGTACCCGACAACCACCTTGCTTTTCAAATAATACATATAGGAATATTCCTCGTAGTTGGCGGCAATCACCAGCGTATCGGCGCGCGGGTAATGTTCCGCAATCCATGGAATCGTATAGTCGAGCGGGCCTTTGTAGGGATGAAACAGCTCGTATATATGCCCCTGTATCTGCGAGAGGTTGCTCAATGCTGCATACAGGAACAGGATAGCCAAAACCGTAGCCGGAAAGACCGCCGGCGAGCCGCCCGACTGCTTCGCCGGTTTCCGGTGGCCTTTCGGCGTAGCCGGCGAAGGCTTCCTGGCGGTATAGGCAACCATAAAAAGATCTAAAAGGAGGACAACCGACAGCACCGGCTGCAAATAAATGACATACCGCGCAAAAACCGTCTGCGGAATCCGGCCGACAAGAAACAGAGACACCAGAAAATACAGCGTCAGAAAAGCCGATACGCGAAGAAGCGCCGGATACCGGCGGTATATCCTCCGCAGCCGGCACAGCACAAACACTTTCATAATAATGGCCGCCAGTAAAAGCTCCTGCTTCCAGAAATGCCCGAAAAGCGCGGACAGGTTATCGCGGTACATCTCGCCATTGAAACCCGTATATTCGGCAATAGCCGTTGATATTTCAAAATACTTAAATTCGATCATCATCGGTATCACTCCGATTCCCGCAACCCCGGCAAAGGCCACTGCCGGCCACGCATTCCGGAATGCCCCGACAAAGCCCGTTTTCCGGTAATGACCGATAAAAATACATAATTCCGACATCCCCATCGCCAAAAGCGCTGCGGCAAAGAGCGGCGAAAACGTAACGAATGCCAGCCATAACAGCACTGCCTCCGCAACAGCAAACACGATTTTATTGAACGGCTTATAAAACCGGAACCGGATATAAAGCCCGACAATAGCCGACGAGAGCAGCAGCGCCAGCGAATAATACCGCACTTCCCGCAGGTACAGCGCCTGCGAAACGGAAACCAGCGACAGTAGCAGGAACAGCGCGATAAAGACATGCCGGCCTCGCGCGCCGGGCAAAAACCGCACGGCCATAAACGCAAACAGCAGCATCCCTGCAAGCCCCGTTACCGCATACGTACTCCGGAGGATACCGGTTTTTAAATATATATCGTCCGTCCCTTCGGCCAGCTTGTAGCCGATGATCCCGTAATAATAATGTCCCCAGCTCGAACTGCCCGCAAACGCATCGTCGTGCTCATTAACGGCTATGGACGGGTCGGGATGCATGAAATCGTGAAACACATTCTTTTCCCCATGCACCTTCGGGTATCCGTATTCGAGCACCCGCTCTGTCCCCACCACCGTTACCGACTCGTCGTTCCACAACAGCGGGTATGAAATATTTTTAAACACGCTGAAAAGCAACAGTACAAACAGCACGGCCGACACCCCGGAAATCATCGTTTTTAGTATCTGCTCCTTTTTCATTCTTTCACCCTTTCATCAATATTCATCATTTCATCCCGTATAAGCGACGCTTCCTGATAATTATCATAATCGGTATTCACCGCCCACAAATCATACCCTGCCCCGAACCGGATATTTTGCGCCGCCATCCAGCCCATAAGAATAGAATGATCCTGATTATTGTACTTAAACGCCCCGTAACGGCCGATAAAATGACAGTGCCCGATGGTCTTCAAATAATCCTCCACCGGCGTCAGATTGTCGCGATACCCCTTATGATACGCAGGATACGACTTGGGCACACGATATACCGCCCCGTCGAGCACCCGCCCGTTTTTCAATAAACCCGTGCTCCGAAGCTCCTCGGCGGCTAACTGTATAAACGCCTGATCCGGCCACTGCCAGCGTTCATCCTCTTCGTTGCACCAGTATTCCACCGCCAAAACCGTATAATTCGTATCCCCGTAAAGCTCCGGAACCCAATTCCTGAAATTGGTAATCCGCCCCATCTGCAACTCGGGAGAATGGACATACAGCCAGTTATCGGGAAACAATGCCGTACCCTCGACCTGCAAATACACCATCACCGTATTGCGGTAACGCAACCCGGAAGCCTTCTGCAGAACGGCCTCCGGAACCCCGGCCATTGTCGGAAGCACCTCCGTGAGCGGCATCGTAACCACTATCTGATCGAAATACGCCCGCGCGCCGTCCACGTCAAAAACAATACCCCGCGCCGCGCCGTCGGCTATCTCCAAACCCCGGATTTTCGTATTGTAGTACACCTTGCCGCCACGGTCGATAACCGCCGCCGCCATCTTCCTGTACACCTCGCCGGTGCCTCCGGTCGGGTAGGCAAACGCATCAACCAGCGTTTTGTGCGACGTCTTACCCCCCTTACACGCATTCACCACCACCGCCGCCAGCGACAATTTCTTAATCCGCTGCGATGCAAAATCATCATCCAAATCCCGGCAATTCATCCCCCACAATTTTTCACTGTACGTTTTAAAAAACATCCGGTAGAGCTTCTTTCCAAAGCGATGACAGACCCATGTTTCAAAAGAACCGTCGCTGCGAAGAGGCGCTATTCTCTCTTTGAGATAACTGCATACGCACTGTACCGCCGTCCACAGACCCACTTTCTTTAACGCATCGAACGGAGCAATAGGATACCGGAAGAAACGCCCCCGGTAATAAATCCGCGTCAGCCGGTTCACCATTTTATAATCCTTTCCCGCGACCTCTAACCACAACCCGTTCACCCGCGCGTCATACGAAAAAAAACGGTGCGGCCCCACATCCACCGTACAATCCCACAACCGGAGGCTTTTACACATGCCCCCCGGCCCGTCGCCACACTCATACACAGAAACCTCTATCGACGGATCCTTGGCCAGCTCATACGCTGCCGTCAGTCCCGCAGGCCCTGCGCCGATAACCGCTACTTTCTTCCTTTCCATTGACTATTGACAATTGAATATCGACTATCGACCGATAGCGCATAACACCGCATAACACCGAACACAGAAATCCCCTTTCGGGGATTCTTTAACTACGTGAGTATCTGGGGGGGGGGGGGGGTAAAAATCACTTTCCCGCCGGAACGAAACCCGTGCGGCGGCGACAAAAAGCCCGATATGTGAATAAACGATCATATTCCTTTTACCCTGAAATGGTCGGCAAAGGTAATGATTTTTTTAAAATTACGAATTACCATGGCAAACGCATAAGCCGGTAATGTCTTTGCCGTAATCGTTCAGGCATCGCCGAAGTTCGTCGGGGTTCAGCAACAGCGGCTGTGTTTTTTTGCGTGAAGCGGGAAAGCCGTGATTGTATTTGCCGGTATGCAAAAAAATGACTACATTTGCCACCGTTCATTATTACTATTATTCATTATTTACAATACAAGGTTTATGGAAATCCCTTTTGCCGAATCGTTTAAGATTAAAATGGTAGAGCCTATCCGCAGCAGCACGCGCAAAGAGCGTGAAGAATGGATTAAAGAGGCTCATTATAATGTGTTTTTGCTGAATGCCGACCAGGTGTTTATCGACTTGCTGACCGACTCCGGTACCGGCGCCATGAGCGACCGCCAGTGGGCGGCCATCATGGCGGGCGACGAAAGTTATGCGGGGGCGCGGTCGTTTTATGATTTTAAGGATGCCGTTACGCGGATTACCGGCTTCGAGTATGTGCTGCCTACGCATCAGGGGAGGGCAGCCGAAAATGTGCTGTTTTCGTATCTGGTAAAAGCCGGCGACATTGTCCCCGGCAACTCGCATTTCGATACCACCAAAGGGCACATCGAAGCGCGCCACGCCGAAGCGCTCGACTGCACCATCGACGAAGCCAAAGATACGCAGCTCGAACATCCGTTTAAAGGCAATATTGACACGGCAAAGCTGGAACACGCATTGGCCAAACATGCCGACCGGGTTCCGTTTATTATTATCACCGTAACCAATAATACCGCCGGCGGGCAGCCGGTGTCGATGGAAAACCTGCGGGCGGTGCGCCGGCTGGCCGACCGGTACGGAAAACCGGTATTGATCGACGGTGCCCGGTTTGCTGAAAATGCCTATTTTATCAAAACCCGTGAAAAAGCCTATGCCGACCGGACAATCAAGGAGATTACCCTCGAAATGTTTTCGCTGGCCGACGGTATGACCATGAGCGCCAAAAAGGATGCGATTGTCAATATCGGCGGCTTTATTGCCACCCGCAGCAAGGACTGGTACGAAGGGGCGAGGACGTTCTGCATCCAGTTTGAAGGATACCTGACATACGGCGGCATGGCCGGCCGCGATATGGCCGCCCTTGCCGTGGGATTAGACGAAAATACGGAGTTAGACAACTTGGTTACGCGCATTAAGCAGGTGGAGTATTTAGGCAAAAAATTGGATACCTACGGCGTGCCTTATCAGCGGCCGGTGGGCGGTCATGCCATCTTTGTCGATGCGCCGAAAATCCTGACCCACGTGCCGAAAGAAGAATTTCCGGCACAGACACTCACCATTGAATTATACCTCGAAGCCGGCATCCGCGGCTGCGAAATCGGCTACCTGCTGGCCGACCGCGACCCCCTGACGCGCGAAAACCGCTTCGGCGGACTGGATTTGCTGCGCCTCGCCATCCCTCGGCGTGTATATACGAACAACCACATGGATGTTGTCGCCGCCGCCCTGAAGAACGTCTATGACCGCCGCGGACACATTACGCGCGGCGTCCGTATCACCAAAGAAGCCGCCCTGATGCGGCACTTTACGGTGGAACTGGAACGATTGATTTGAAAGCGGCGCGCGGACGTTCTTTAGAAACGGGCCTTTTCTGAGAGAAAAAAGCGGTGCGCGCTATCCTGCCTCCGCCAATTCCTAAAAAAAACAGCTATCTTTGCACGTCAAATTTAATTTTAGTGCGATGCAATTATTTCAAAAGCTCATTATTGTAGCGGCCTTATGGATGGCTGCGGGAACGGTGCCGGCGCAGGCGCAGTCGGACGACTTTAAGGCGGCGCAAAGCCTCGATATTTTTCATTCCATGATTCGCGAACTGTCGCTGTTTTATGTCGATTCGGTGAAGGTCGATAAGTTAGTCGAAACGGGCATCGAGGCGATGCTCGAGAGCCTCGACCCATATACGGTTTATATCCCCGAAGAGGTTTCGGACGATTTCGACATCGTAACCACCGGGCAGTATGGCGGCGTCGGAGCGCTGATTAAAAAAGCGCCCGGGGGTATCGAAATAGAAGAGCAGTACGAAGGCTTCCCTGCCGACCGTGCAGGGTTAGTGGCGGGCGACCTGCTCGTGGAAATCGACGGGCAAAGCACCCGCGAGATGGCGATCGAGAAGGCCAGCCGAATGCTCCGGGGAGTGGCGGAGACGGCGGTGTCGCTCACCGTCGTCAAGCTGCGCGGCGGCGATACGCTGCGCCTGTCGCTCATCCGCGAACGCGTGCATCTGTCCGATATTTCGTATGCCGGGTTGGTGGCCGACAGTATCGGGTATATCCGCGTAACGTCGTTTACGAAAGACGGGAGCCGCGACTTTAAGCAGGCGTTCCTTGCCCTTCGGGAAACGGGGCGTCTGCGGCAGCTGATTATCGACGTTCGCTCCAACGGCGGCGGGCTGCTCGACGAGGCGGTGAATATGGTCGGGCTCTTTGTCCCGAAGGGGACGGAAGTGGTTACCGCCCGCGGGCGTATTAAGCTCTTCGAGGCAACGTACCGGACGGAAGAGACGCCGTTAGATACGCAAATCCCGATAGCCGTGCTGGTGAATAACGCATCGGCATCGGCGGCGGAAATCCTGGCAGGGGCGTTGCAGGATTTGGACAGGGCGGTGATTATCGGCACGCGCACCTTCGGCAAGGGACTGGTGCAGTCGGTGCGGCAGTTAGGGTATAATACGCAGCTGAAGGTTACGTCGGCGAAATATTATATTCCGTCGGGGCGCTGCATCCAAATCCTCGACTACAGCCACCGCAACGACGACGGCAGCGCGGGCAATATCCCCGATTCGCTCCGCCGGGCTTTTACAACCAAAAATGGACGGACGGTTTATGACGGCGGCGGCATTATGCCCGACATCGTCGCCGAGCCGGCCTCGTACGCACGAACGACTTACGAGCTCGTGGCGCGCAATATTCCCCGGAATTATTCTGTCCGTTATTATGCCGCGCATCCCGACGGCATCGCCGCGCCGGAAGATTTTCACCTGACCGACGACGATTACGCGGCGTTCGTCGAATATGCCGTCGGCCAGCAGTTCGACGGGCGCACGGCCAGCGAACTGCTCTTTGAGCAACTGCGGGATGTCCTCCGCTCGGAGCAGCTTTATGACGATACAAAAGATGAACTGGCCGCGCTGCAGGTCAAAATCAATACCGACAGGCGCGACAAGCTGCGGCGCTACCGTCCCGAACTGCAGCCGCTGCTCGAAGAGGAAATCTGCGCACGCTATTATTATATCGCCGGCCGTACCCGCGCCATGCTCCGCCGCGATACGCAGGTGAAAGCAGCGGCGGAGATGCTCAAACAGCATGGGAAATACAGGGAAGCGGTGAGAATTGAGAATTGAAGAACTACTTACGCAAAATGACAGCAAAATATCTGAATGCCATAATTTGCGGAGACTGCTTGACAATCATGAAAGAAATGCCGAGCAATTCTATTGATTTAATTGTAACGTCTCCGCCATACAATTTAAAAAATTCGACGGGCAATGGTATGAAGCCTTGCACAACCAGCGGAAAATGGGCTCATGCCGCACTGCAAAACGGGTACAGCCATTATGATGACAACATGCCACATGATAAATATGTAGCGTGGCAACGAAATTGCCTGTCGGAAATGTTTCGTTTAATTAAGCACAATGGGGCTATTTTCTATAATCATAAATGGCGTGTACAAGATGGTTTGCTACAAGACCGACAAGATATTGTAAATGGATTTCCGGTGCGTCAAATTATTATTTGGAAACGAAAAGGCGGCATAAATTTTAACCCCGGTTATTTTTTACCTACATACGAAGTCATTTACTTAATAGCTAAACCCGATTTTCGGCTTGTTCCAAAAGCGAATGCCTTCGGTGATGTTTGGGAATTTACACAAGAAATGAAAAACGGGCATCCTGCGCCTTTTCCTGTTGCTCTTATTAATCGAATTATCGGGTCAACCAATGCACAAATTATTTTAGACCCGTTTATAGGCAGTGGCACGACCGCTGTTGTAGCCATGGGTTTAAACCGCAATTACATCGGTATCGAATTGTCACCCGATTATTGCAAAATGACGGAACAAAGAATAAATGAAAATAAAAAACAAAGTGAACTATTAAAATTTAACCCAGTATCTCTTTTTACCTAATTTAGTCCAACAACATGAAGTTATATACAAAGGAAAATCTCATTAAAGAATTTCAACGAATTGCCAAACAAGGTTGGATAGAAAACGCGCGCAAAGGAAATGCCGGAGGAATTGGAAATACCCTCGAAGATTTGTTAGGTATTGACGAAAACAATTTACCCATTCCTAATGCGGCAGAATGGGAATTGAAAACACAACGATTAAATACAACGGCACTTACCACATTATTTCATACAGAACCATCACCAAGAGCCATAAAATTTGTTCCTCAAGTTCTGCTGTTGAATTATGGCTGGAAGCATCAACAGGCCGGTGCAAAATATGCTGAAGATGAAATGAGTTTCCGTCAAACAATTCACGGCAATGCTTATAGTGATCGTGGTTTTATAGTAAAAGTTGACAGAGCAAACAAAAAAGTACTTATTTCTTTCAACTACAAAATGGTTTCTGTTAGTCATAAAGCGTGGTTAAAAGAAGTAAAAAAGCGTATTGGCTTTGGGGAGTTAAATCCACAGCCTTATTGGGGATTTGACGATTTAGCCAATAAAGCCGGAACAAAATTATTGAACTGTTTTTACGTTCAAGCAGAAGTAAAAAAAGAAGAGGGCAAAGAATTTTATCATTACAGTAAAGTTATGATGTTACAAAAGTTTAACTTTATTGGTTTTTTAAACGAACTTGAAAACGGAAATATTTTGATAGACTTTGATGCCCGAACAGGGCATAATCACGGAACAAAATTCAGATTAAAACAAAGGTGCTTCCCTAACTTATACGAAAAAACATCAATCATAATAGAATAATTGATTACTAATAACCATCAAATCTCCATGCGCCACTCCCACTCCAACATCCTCATCATCCGTCTTTCGGCTATCGGCGATGTAGCGATAGCGGCGGTGGTGGTGCGGCAGGCGGCCGTACGGTTTCCCGAAACAACCTTCACAATGGTTTCGCAGCCGCTGATGCAGCCCCTCTTCGCCGGCCTGCCCAACCTGCGGTTTGTCGGGATTGACGAGAAGACGGACTATCGCGGCCTGCGCGGACTGTGGCGGCTGTACCGGACAGTCCGGGCGCAGCGTCCCGACGGCATCGCCGACATCCATAATGTCTTCCGGACGCGAGTCCTGCGGGGGCTGCTGCGGCTGTCGGGTATTACGGTGTGCGTGCTGCGGAAAAGGCGGGCGGCCCGGCGCCGCCTCTCCCGCCGCCGGCATAAGGTTCGGCAGCCGCTACAGCCGGCTGTTGACCGCTGCCGCGAAGTGATTGAGCAATGCGTCGGCCGGCCGCTACCGCCCGACACGCCGACAGCCGTGCCGCAATACGCGCCGGGAAGCATCACCCCGACAGCCTCGACGGTAGTAGGCATCGCGCCCTTTGCGGCCTACGAAGGAAAAATATATCCATTAGAGAAAACGGAGCAAATAGTCGCATCCTATGCCTGCCGACCCGGCACGGAAGTACTGCTCTTCGGCGGCGGTCGCCGCGAGTGTGCCGTGCTCGAGGAGTGGGAGCGGCGCTACCCGTCGGTACGCGCTGTCGCCGGCAAGCTGAAACTGACCGAAGAGCTCGCGCTCATGCAGCGGCTCTCGGTGATGATTTGCATGGATTCGGCCAACATGCACTTTGCCTCGTTTGTCGGCACGCCGGTGGTGTCGGTATGGGGCGCAACACACCCCGACGCCGGCTTCTACGGCTGGCGGCAGTCGCCGGATAATGCCGTCGCCGCCGGCCTCCGGTGCAGCCCCTGTTCCATTTATGGAAATAAATCCTGCTTCTACCGCGATTACCGCTGCCTGCACAGCATCCGGCCGGAAACGGTAATCCTCCGCGCCGACGCCCTCATCCAAACGTCCGCCCGCAGCCATGAATAAAACATCCCTGACACAGTATATCAAAGAAGCCGTGGCGGCGGCCGGGTTCGACGCCTGCGGCACGGCGCCCGTCGCCCCGCTGACGGCCGAAACGGCACAGCTGCGACAATGGCTGGCCGACGGCCGGCATGCCGGCATGACTTACATGGAGCGTTATACCGACAGGCGTGAAAATCCGGCGCTGCTGCTCGACGGCGCCCGCTCGGTGGTTGTTATGCTGTACAGCTACAAGCCGCCGGCGACACAACCGCCCGACGCCCCGAAAATCGCCTATTACGCCTACGGGCGCGACTACCATGATGTCATTCGTCATAAATTAAAAACCGTCATCGCATCGGTGGCGGCGGCCTGTCCGGAAGTCCGTCTGCGGGGCTTTGTCGATTCGGCGCCGGTGCTGGAAAAAGCGTGGGCGGTACGTGCCGGATTAGGCTGGATAGGAAAAAACTGCCTGCTGGTGTCGCCCCGCTTCGGCTCCTTCACCTTCATCGCCGAGCTGCTGGTTACGGCCGAACTGGACTATAACACGCCGACAGCCGCCTCCCGCTGCGGAAGCTGCCGCCGCTGCCTCGACGCCTGCCCGGGCGGCGCCCTCGACGCCTACCGGATAGATGCCAACCGCTGTATTTCGTACCATAACAAACGCAAAGGCAATAACGGCATCGACATCGGCCGTTACTGCTTCGGGTGCGACTGCTGCCAGCTGGCCTGCCCGTGGAACTTCGCCGCACCGACACACCGCCACGCCGGATGGACAATCCCCGAAATCGTCCGCTTCTCTGCCGCCGACTGGCAGGGATTGGACGAAGCGGCGTTTAACCGTATCTTCGCACAGTCGGCGCTGCGCGAAACCGGCTTTTCAAAATTACAGTCAAACTGGAACACATGCCTTGGCAAACAACCATCGACATCCCGCCGCTGCCCGGGAAACTGAACTACCGCACGCCGGCGCTGTTCATCGGCTCGTGCTTTGCGGCGTACATCGGCGAAGCCCTGCAGCAGCGGCGCCTGCCCGTTACGGTCAATCCCTTCGGCACGGTGTATAACCCCCTCTCCGTTGCACAGAGCCTGCAGCGCCTGCGCTCCGCACGCCCCTTCGACGACGGCGAGCTTATCTGCGCCAACGGCCTGTGGACAACCTTTCTCCATCACAGCCACTTTGCCCGCCCCGACCGCGCAACCTTCCTCCGGCAGGCCAACGAAGCCCTCGAAAAAGGCCATGACGCATGGCGCAAAGCCCGTGCGGTGGTCGTCAGTCTGGGTACCTCATGGGCTTACCGCCACAAGGAAAGCAACCGGATTGTCAACAACTGCCACAAACTGCCGGCCGGCCTCTTCGAGCGCCTTTTTATCCCCTGTGCCGAAGCGGCGGCGGCGCTGGCCGAGGCAATCAAGGCTGCGCCGGATCGCCTTTGGATACTGACCGTCAGCCCTGTCCGCCACTGGAAAGACGGCGCGCACGGCAACCAGCTAAGCAAAGCCCATCTGCTGACGGCCGTCGAAACCCTCCAGCAGCTCTTTCCGGACAATACATATTATTTCCCCGCCTACGAAATTATGATGGACGAGCTGCGCGACTACCGTTTTTACGCCGCCGATATGCTCCATCCTTCGCCGCAGGCTATCGACTGCATCCGGCAACGCTTCTCCGACGCCGCCTTCGACGACGAAACCCGAACCGTCATCGGCGAAGTCGAACGCCTCGTCGCCGCCCGGCAGCACCGTCCTCTCCACCCCGACTCCGACGCGCACCGCCGCTTTGTCGAAAAGCTGGAAAAACAGCGGCAGGCATTTGCCGAGCGCTATCCGTTTGTCGATATTGGATTTTAGATTTTAAGAATGGATGCAATCATTTTACCCCGCGTATTTGAATACGCGTCCCGCGTATTCAAATACGCGCTCCTCGTATTCAAATACGCGCCCCGCGTATTCAAATACGCGCCTCGCGTATTCGGGTACGCGCCTCGCGTACTCGGGTACGCGCCCCGCGTACTCGGGTACGCGCCCCGCGTACGCGGGTATATTTTGTATTTTTAAGAAAATTCCTGCCTCCGTAATTCGTAATTTTAAAAAATTTCCTACCTTTGCCGGCAGTTTGAAAAACAGTACGCAGTATTCATTTTTAAAAAATAACAGACTATGAACAAAACGCTAACCTTTAACCTCTCGACCATTGCCTCAACAGCAAGCAAGTTCGACGACGACGCATTCGACAGGAGTATAGAGGAGTTTGAAGAAAAAAAGTACAGGCAATCGTTCTGTTCGCTGCTCGATTACCTCGACGGCGGCCTGCGAACCAAGTACGGCAACGCCGGAGGTAACGAATTTACCATCCCCCACGGGTCGATTATCGTACACCTGCAAATTGAGGGCGAGGAGTTGAAAATCACCGCGCCGTTTCTTTCGCTGCCCGAAAAAGGCCGCGTACCGCTGCTGCGACAGGTGGCGGGGCTGAATTTTAATATCCTCGACCTGGCCGCCGTCGTCCTGCGGGGCAACCATCTGGCGTTCGAGTACCGGTGCCCGCTGGCGCTGGTCGAACCCTATAAGATGTATTATATCCTGCGTGAAATCTGCTCTTCCGGCGACCGGTACGACGATGAGTTTGTAACCAAATTCGGCGCCGTCCGCGTGTACGAACCCCGCGTAACGCCTTACGATGCGCCATTAGTCGATACTATTTACGATGTCATCCAGCTTAGCTGCCGCGAAGCGCTCGACGCCGTGAAGGAGTTTGAAAGCGCCCGCAAGTACGGCTATGCGTGGAATATTCTTAATACGACGCTGATGAAAGTACTGTATTACGCCCACCCGCAGGGGCAGCTGCTCAACGACCTCAATAAGGCGGTGTGGAACATGGACCGCGAAGATATTCCGCTGCCCGAAATCGTTACCCAGGGGCGTCAGGCGGTTGAACGCCTCCGGCAGATGCCGAAAGAAGCGCTGGCCGAAGAGCTGTACTTTGTCGAAACCTTTGTGCCCGACAAGCGCCGCTCGAGTCTCAAAAATATTCAGGAGAACTTTGAAGACGCCTTCGAGAA
The DNA here is from genome assembly GCA_031270845.1 of Prevotellaceae bacterium. Lineage (GTDB taxonomy): Bacteria > Bacteroidota > Bacteroidia > Bacteroidales > UBA932 > JAIRKX01. Next base: position 10,901 of record JAISXF010000057.1, on the reverse strand, counting down.
CCTCGGCAAGGCGTTTGAAAATGACGACTGGCTGTACTGCTGCATGGTGATTACCTTCCAGTTCTACAAACTGTATTTTTATAATAATGTACAGGATGATGTGAATGCCATCATCGTCGATGCGCTGAAGCAAAGTTCGGCCAAGCCGCTCGACGAAGCTGCGCCGGTACTGTACAAGGCGATGGAAAAGATTATGAAAGGCGACCTCACGCCGCCGGCCGAAAACCCGATGGCGGGCGTCGATATGTCGGCTTACATGAATATGGTGCAGCAGCACATGCAGAATGCGAATATGACCGACTTCGCCCAGCAAATGCAAAGCCTGATGTCGTCCTTTTTCGGCGGCGGGCAAAAATAAACCCACATTATTATCATTTTATACATTCGCAATATCATGGAAAAGAAAAATATCTACAATGCCGTTTACAAAGTAAATCATGCCGGCGGCTCGGGCAGCTGTTTCTACCTGAAGAAATACAATCTTTTTGTGACCAACTACCACGTGGTCGAAGGTTTTAAGAAACTCGCCATTAAGGACAATAATAAAAACCCGTTTCCGGCCGATGTCGTGCTGGTAAACCCGAAGCGCGACATAGCGCTGCTCGCCGCGCAGGGCGACTTTTCGTGGTTGCCCGATATTACCCTTGCCGACCTGGCGAGCGTCGGCATCGGGCAAAAAATCAACGTCGCAGGATACCCGTTCGGGATGCCGTTTACCGTAACCGAAGGCACCGTGTCGTCGCCGAAACAGCTAATGAACAACAATTACTATATCCAGACCGACGCGGCTGTCAATCCCGGCAACAGCGGCGGCCCGATGTTCAACGAAAACGACGAGTTGATTGCTATCACGGTCAGCAAATTTAATGATGCCGACAACACCGGCTTCGGCATTCCCGTTACCGCCCTGCAGGAAATTCTCGCCGGTATCGACGGTCTCGACCGCTCGACGTTCAATGTCCAGTGCCACGGCTGCGACGAATTTATCAATACCGAAGAGGAATTTTGTCCGTCGTGCGGCGAAAAGATGATTGAGAACATCTTCTGTGAACGCGGCCTGACCGACCTGGCGGTGTTCTGCGAGGAAGCCATCGGCGACCTTGGGATTGACCCCGTCCTTGCGCGGGTGGGGAACGAAAGCTGGGTCTTCCATCAGGGCAGTTCGGAAATACGGATATTTGTATATAACCGCGCTTACCTTATCTGCACGTCGCCGATTAATATCCTGCCGAAGAAAGACCTCGAAGCGGTGCTTACCTACCTTGTCGGCGCCGACTTAAGTCCCTACCAGCTGGGTATTGACGGCAATCAGATTTTCCTCTCCTACCGTCTCCATATCTCCGATATATTCTCCGATTACCGCGACGAAATTAAGCGGAACATCTCCCGCCTCGCCCTCAAAGCCGACGAGCAGGATAACTTCCTCGCCGAACAGTACGGCTGCGAATTTTCGGAATACGCCAAACAGAATTAAAGGATGGCAGCAGGCAACCAGCGAATGATGTCGTCGCGGATACGCAGCACTTATGTATCGGCGGTTATCAGCACGTCGCTGGTGCTGTTTTTATTGGGTTCTTCGGGGATGCTGCTGCTCAATGCACACCGGCTGTCGATATTTTTTAAGGAAAATATCAGTCTGTCGGTGATTTTGGACAACAGCGTCAGCGAGGCCGACGCCGCATGGGTGCGCAAAGAACTCGACGCCGCCCCCTTTGTCAGGCACACGCGCTACATTTCAAAAGAACAGGCGGCCAAAGAAATGGAGCAGCTTTTAGGCGCCGATTTCCTCGCCACATTCGGGCATAACCCGCTGCCGGTATCTATCGAAGCCAACCTTACGGCGGCCTATGCCAATGCCGACAGCATCGCGGCTATCGAACAGCAGCTGCAGGCGCTTCCGCATATCCGCGAGGTTTCGTATCAATATACCCTTATTGATGCCATTAATAAAAACATTAATAAAATCGGGCTGGTGATGCTGGTCTTTATCGTACTGCTGTTTTTTATTTCCGTGGTACTAATCAACAGCACCATCCGGCTGAGTATTTATTCAAAACGGTTTTTGATAAACACCATGCGGTTAGTCGGCGCTACCCGCGCCTTTATCCGGCGGCCGTTCCTGACGCGCAGCATCTGGCAGGGCATTATTGCCGGCACTATTGCCATCCTGCTGATTGCAGGGATGCTTTATGCCCTGCAAAGCGAATTTAGCGAGCTGCTGGAGCTGGTCGATTTGACCCTTGTCGGTATTCTATTTATTATGTTATTGCTGCTGGGGATATGTATCAGCTGGCTATCGACCTACTTCTCGGTCGGCCGCTTCCTGCGGTTAAATAACGACGAGCTGTATTTCTAATGTGATTTATGTGCCGATATGCCAATATAATTAAAACGAACGCCTGTTGCCATTTATCATTTATTATTTATCATTCATAATTTAAAAAACATGTCAAAGAAACCCCCTTATTCCCGGCGTCCGGTGGCCGGACGGCCGCAAGCGGCTAAAACAGCCGACCACAACGCGCATCATGCGCCTTATAAAACAACTGCCCCGGCGGCCGAAAAAAGCGGCAAACAGCCGGCGGCGAAACTCTTTGCTATCGACAGGGGTAATTATAAATACATCGGGGCGGGCATTGTGGTCATGGTGCTTGGCTTTGCGCTGATGATAGGCGGCGGCAGCAACGACCCGAATGTGTTCAACGGCGAGGCGCTGTTCAGCTTCACCCGCATCACGCTATCGACAATCCTTGTCGTTACGGGGTTTGCGATAGAAATCGTGGCGATTATGAAACGCCCCTCGAAGCCGAAAACGCCCAAAGCCGCAGCCGGCGTCGAAGAATAACCCGCTATGCACTGGTGGGAAGCCTTCTTTCTGGGCCTTTTGCAGGGGCTGACGGAGTTTTTGCCGGTAAGCAGCAGCGGCCATCTCGAAATCGGCAAGGCGCTGTTCGGCGTTCATAGCGCCGATAATTTAACCTTTACAGTAGTGGTACATGCGGCCACGGTGTGCAGCACCATCGTGGTTCTGTGGCGCGAGCTGGCGCAGCTGGGGCGGGGCTGCGCCCGGTTCCGGTGGAATAGCGAGACGCAGTATGTCGCCAAAATCCTGCTTTCGATGATTCCGGTGGGTATCGCAGGGCTCTTTTTCAAAGAACAGGTAGAGGCGCTCTTTGGGGCGGGGCTGACGGTGGTCGGTGTCGGGTTGCTGGCGACGGCGGCGCTGCTTGCGTTCGCCGGCTATGCCCGCCCGCGCCCGAAGACCGGCATCTCGTTTGTCGATGCCTTCATTATCGGGCTTGCGCAGGCCTGCGCGGTAGTGCCCGGCCTCTCGCGCTCGGGCGCCACCATCGCCACCGGCCTGCTGCTGGGCAATAACAAAGAATCGGTAGCGCGGTTTTCGTTCCTTATGGTATTGATACCCATCCTCGGCGAGGCGTTGCTCGACCTGCTGAAGGGCGGTTTTTCCGAAGCCTCGGCCGGCATTCCGGCCCCGGCGCTGATAACCGGCTTTCTGGCCGCGTTTGTCGCCGGCTGCGCCGCCTGCAAATGGATGCTCGCCTTAGTGCGCAAAGGAAAACTAATCTACTTTGCCCTCTATTGCGCCCTGGCGGGAACAGCAACGCTTTTGTTTTAATTACGAATTACGGCATCCGGCTATCGCCGGATGAATTACGAATTACGAATTACGAATTACGAATTAAAAAAAAATTACGAATTACTTGCGTAATTCGTAATTCATTTGGCGTAATTCGTAATTCGTAATTCGTAATTAAAACAGTGCTGCCGGTTAGAATGCCCAGCCGACACTTACCTGAATAACGCGGTTCGCACTACCGGACATAGAAATTCCAAAATCTTTCGCCTCCGACGTTACTCCCCTCGCCGGCGTAAGTCCGAAATTATAACGGGCGCCAATGGTCAGATTTTCAATCACCGGAACCGTAAATTGCACACCTATTACAGCAGCAATATCAAGGGTATTGATTTTCATCCCGCCGGTACCGGCAACACCGGTCGCGTTTTCAAACACATTCTCCAGCGCGTCATCAAGGGTGGAGCCGGAAACAGAAAGGCCATCATACGACATGCTCCGGTACACATTAAGCCCCACTTGCGGACCCACCAAAAAGCTCAGGTACGGCATTACTTTAATATCCAAAAGAACGGGGACATTAATAAAATGCAGGTTCGTGTGCTCTCCATCTTCATTGCCGCCCTGAAAAGAATACACAATTTCCGGCTGCAACCCAATAATGTCAGCCAAACCAACATTAAGAAAAGCGCCGACATGGAACCCGACCAACATGTCCGAAGCATCGAAGTCTTCCGATTCTCCGCCTATTTTCACCGTGCCGCCGCCAAGCTGCGACATATTCAACCCGGCTTTTACGCCGTACTTTACGCCCAGCTGTGCCTGAGCGCCCACCGTTAGCAGCAACGCTGCCAATACCAAAATGATTTTTTTCATAATACAAAATGTTAAAATTTAAAAATAATATTTGTTTGTTTAATTCCCGACAAAGGTACAATTTTTTTTAGAACATAGACGGAACAGAGACAGAACAGAGACGGAACAGAGACGGAACAGAGACGGAACAGAGACGGAAGTCTATTGTCTAAAAGTCTATGTTCTCTGCTCCGTCCATGTTCTCATGTCTGCGCTCCGTCTCTGCTCCGTCCATGTTCTCACGTCTAAGGAATTACCGCCGTCATAATTTCCGACCAGGGGCCTTTTGCGCCGGTGGTGTTTTCCCAGCGCATGGCGAAATACAGCATTTTGCCGCGATCGTGGCCTTCAAACTCAAGCGTAAACGGCGTTTTCGTATCAAACGACGAATGCACCAGCTCCGCTATATCCACCGGCTGTGTATCGAGGATAGCCCAGCGAATTTCAACGCCATGCTGCCCTGCGGGTTTGCCCTTCCGGTGCGTGCCGCCGCTGCGGAAATAGTGAAGCGTTACGCACCGGATTACCGACGTGTCCGGTTCGCAAACCGGCGCCGTTGTCGCCACCGGGGCAGGATGACGTCCGCCGGTAGGGCGGGAAGGCAGTCCCATCGCGACCAAATCGTCATTGTGCACCAGGGGGCTGCTTTTCAGGATTCTGTAAAGCTGCCGGTACAGCGGCGTAAAGGCCGCCTCGGCGCCGTAAAGCACAGTGGTCATCGTGGTGGTGCGGGTGGAATCGTTCTGCCACGTTTCAAAGGCGGCCTTAAGCGCTGTGTGTATTGGTTTTATCGCCGTGTCGAACCAGTCGCCGAGCGGGGTATCGGCGGTAAAGCCCATGCGGTTACGGTTTTCGGTTACGGATAGATACGTAACCGTTTGGGCGGATTGCCTGTACAATTTCTCATGGGTTTGACCCATCCAATCTTCTTCTCTTGCCATAATTTCTTACTGTAAATTTAAAAATTGATGTTAAAAAAATAATTGGGAACAACCCCAAACGAGTTGGGAACAATCCCAAACGAGTTGGGGGCAATCCCAAGCAAGTTGGGAACAATCCCAAACGAGTTGGGAACAATCCCAAACGAGTTGGGAACAATCCCAAGCAAGTTGGGGACAATCCCAAACGAGTTGGGAACAATCCCAAACGAGTTGGGGGCAATCCCAAACGAGTTGGGGGCAATCCCAAACGAGTTGGGAGCAATCCCAAGCAAGTTGGGAACAATCCCAAACCGTTTGGGGAACATCCCAAACCGTTTGGGGCGCGTCTCATTTTGTGCGGGGTTGTTCTCATTTCATTCTTTGTTATTCTTTAATAATTATTTGTTTACGTATTTCTTTTTGGGGTTTTTCATCGTTCATTTTTTATAAACCCCGTTGAAATCGGGGACAAAGATAGGTAATTTTTTAATTACGAATTACGAATTACGAATTACGATTTTTTAATCCGAATTATTCGAATTTTAATTCGAATTACTCGAAATTGAATTCGAGTTACTCGAGTTAAAATTCGGGTAATTCGAGTTAAAATTCGAATAATTCGTAGTACGTAATTAAAACGCCGTGTACAGGTTGTGTTTTTCGATGTAGTCCGCTACGGGGGGCGGCAGGAAGTAGCTCACGTCCCTGCCGGCGGCGAGCGCCTGCCGGATGAAGGTGGAGCTGATTTCGAGGCGGGGCGCGGCGGCAAACACAATGTGGGGGTGGGGCGCGGGACGGCGCGGCAGCGCGAAGCCGAAACGGGGATAAACAATGATGGGATAGCGGGCGCAAAGGCGGGAGGCATCCTTCCACTGCGGCAGCTGAAGCCAATTGTCGGAGCCGATAAGGAGCACAAACGACCGGCGCCGGTAGCGCGTGCGCAGGGCATCGAGCGTGTCGATGGTGTAGGCGGGTTGGGGCAGGTAAAATTCGATGTCGCAGACGCGAAATGGGGGATGCGGCGCGACGGCGAGCTGCGCCATGGCCAGCCGGTGGCCACCGGGGATAAGCGACAGCAGCGGCTTGGTGGGGTTCTGGGGCGTGACGACAAACCATATTTCCTCCAGCGCGTGAAAGGCGCGAATGTAATGGGCAATCATCAAATGCCCCATGTGGATGGGATTAAAGGAGCCGAACAGAAGGCCTGTCTTTTTCATAGCTGAAATTTACAATCTATAATCTAAAAGTCCATTGTCTAAAATCCAACGTCTAAAGTCTAACGTCTAATGTCTAAAAGTCTAAAGTCTAAAATCTAAAAGTCTAAAATCTAAGGCTCCATATCTACCAATTTATTTACGATGGCGTAAATGGTGAGGCCGGCGGTGCTGTGGATTTGCAGCTTGGCCGAGATGTTCCGGCGGTGGGTGATAACGGTATGCATCGACAGGCAAAGGGTGTCGGCAATCTGTTTATTGGTCATTCCTTTGACCACGCAGACGATGACTTCCTTTTCGCGCAGGCTCAACAAATCGTGCCGGCGTTCTTTTTCCTCTTCGCAGAGCAGGGCGGTGAGCTTGTCGCTGATTTGATCGGGGTTGTCGTAGATGGAAATAACTTCTTCGTAGCTCTTGCACAGCATCCCTTCAAGCAGGGTCGTTTGCAGGGCGATGCATTTCATATCGGGCAACCCGACGCTCTTTTTAAACGCCGGCAATGTGTCGCCGATGAGGTTCGGGTTGATGAGCAAGAGCTCCGGTTTTTGCCGGATAAGCGCGGTGCGCAGGCGTTCGATATTGCCTGTTTCAAACACTTCCATGTGCGGCATTTGAAGCTGTTTCAACACCGCGAGCAGGCCTTGCCGGATAATGGTCGAAGGCTCGGCGAGGACTATTTTGACGGTCGCGCTCATGGTGTTTGTTTGCGTTGGGCTTCGAGCGCCTGCACGGCCGGCACAAGCAGGCGATTTTCGATGGCGTTATGCGAGGCCAAATCCTGCTCGCAGGCGAAAATATCGAACAGCACGCTGCTGATTTCGTTCGTGCTTTTGACAGGATAGTATTTGATGATAATGTTTTTTAATTCTGACAGGCGCGCCTCGACCTGGTCATGCTGTTTCGAGAACACGGCGCTGCTGTATCGCTGGCGGGGCTTTCCGCTACGCACTTTTTGAATGTAGGGAAAGAGGATTTGCTCCTCGTGCGCCATGTGCCGGTGCACCTCAGCCACATATTCGTCGAAATAATGCAGGATGGCTTTCGCCAAATCGTGATTGCCGGCCTCCAGCGCCGAGGCCAATTTAGCGCGTATCGACGGCAGGCGGAAGGACAGGAAATAGTCATGCGAACGCTGCAGATAGGCCACCAGCGCTTCGAGCGACACGTGCCGGCGCCCGAAGTCGAGGATTTCGTCGGTATCGAGCAGCAAATCGACTACCGTCAAAAAGGTGCCGGTATCAACGCCGTTCTCGGCGCACACCTCTCCGATGGTTTTGTCGCCGAATCCTAAGGCGATACCAAAGCGGCTTAGCACCAACAGCATTTTATAGTGTTCCGTGATAAGGTCGCACAGGCGGTCGGTCTCTTTATATTTTCCTAATTTATACATGGCAGGGGAATTTAATCGTTATTTCAGCGCCGGCAAAGGTAAATAAATTTCTCCGCTTCGCAAAACCGCCCCCCCGCTGCCGCATACCGGGGGATGCACGGCTGTGGGCGTATTTTTGTACCTTTGCGCGCATATTCGTTAATCCATACTGTAATTATACGCCATGTTTTATTTTTTTGATACAGATACGGTCTTCTTTACCGTTGGCCGGCAGGCCGTCAGCTACCTCGAAGTTCTTTGCACGCTGGCCGGGTTAGTGTGCATTGTCCTTGCCATGCGCGCCAGGGTTGCTAATTTCTGGCTCGGCTACTTATATAATATGCTTCTGTTTCCGCTTTTTTTGCAAAAGGGATTATATGCGAGTATGCTGTTGCAGCCGGTGGGGTTTGCCATTACGCTCATCGGCCATTACCGCTGGACGCACCCGCGCAAGGGCGAGGAAAACCGGCGGCACGGGTTGAAAATTACCCGCCTCGGCGCCCGTGCGTGGATAGCCACCCTCCTTGTGGCGGGGGCGCTGACGGTGGGCATTGGCCTTGCCATATCCAACCTTCATCGCTGGATCCCCGACATGCGGCCGGCGCAGCAACCCTTTTTAGATTCCTTTATTCTGACGGCCATTCTCACCGCGCAATGGCTTTCAGCGCAGAAAAAATTAGACTGCTGGGCGGCATGGATGACGGTCAATGTTGTCAATACTATCCGGTACCCATTTGGCGGGCTGCTCTTCCTTGCCCTCGAAAGCGGATGTAAAATAGGGATAGCCTCGTTCGGCTTTTTACACTGGCGTAAAACATGGAAAGCGGAAAGAAATACGTGAAGGCGGTTTATAGAGAAAATTTCCGTTGCCGGAAATCAAAAAATACTACCTTTGCACTTCAAACATATTTTTAAATATATAACATATGGCTGTTATTTTTCAAAAAACCAATCCGTATTCTTCGCCGCAGACCTATCAATTGAAACGGGAAGATTTTATGGAATTAGCCGGTGGGGCGACGTTAAGTGGGAATATCGTAGATGTTGAAAAGCAGGAATGTTATCCCGGCCGCCTGCATATTGCCGATGGGCGGATTGTCCGCATCGAACGCGGCCCGGTGCCGGAGACGCACTACATCCTGCCCGGATTAATCGACGCCCATGTGCATATCGAAAGCTCGCTGCTGACCCCGTCGGCATTTGCCCGAGAAGCCGTGAAACACGGCCTCGTCGCTGCCGTCGCCGACCCGCACGAAATAGCCAATGTAATGGGCGTGGAAGGGATTGATTTTATGATTGCCGATGCCGCACAGGCCGACTTTAAGTTTTTCTTTGGCGTGCCGTCGTGTGTTCCGGCTACTTCAGTAGAAGCTTCCGGCGCCGTATTGGATGCCGCTGTTGTCGAACAGTTATTGCAACGCGATGACCTCTACTTTCTGGCCGAGATGATGAATTATCCGGGCGTCGTCCGGGACGACCCCGAAGTGTTGCGCAAAATTGCCGCCGCGCAAAAATACGGCAAGCCCATCGACGGCCACGCACCAGCCCTAAGCGGCGACGGGCTCAAAAAATACATCCGCGCCGGCATCTTAACCGACCACGAATGCGAGGATATTTGCGAAGCGGAAGAGAAAATAAATCTGGGAATGAAGGTCGTAATCCGTGAAGGCAGCGCCTCCCGCAAGTTCGACCAACTGTATCCACTGATTAACAGCTACCCGTCGTCGGTTATGATTTGTACGGATGATTGCGGCGCCGCCGACCTCCGGCGGGGAATCTTCCCTGATTTACTCCGAAGAGGACGGGCAAAAAACCTGAACCTCTTTAACCTCTTGCGGGCATTTTCGCTCAACCCCGTCAATCACTACAAACTGCCGGTTGGCCTTCTGCGTGTAAACGACTTTGCCGATTGTATCGTTGTAGATAACTTATATGATTTTTCTGTATTACAGACCTATATCAACGGGGAAAAAGTGTATGATGTGAATGAAAAAGAGGAAAGGGATGAAACGCCCCCATGCATAATCAATAATTTTAAAGCGACGGAAATCACCCAGTCGCAATTAAAAGTACCGGCTTCGGGCGCAGGGCAGGTGCGGGTGATTGAGGTATTGGATAAAAGTTTATATACAAAGTTGATGCTTGTCCCGCAAAGCCAGCTCCTTTCCCCCGCGACGAAGACCTTAGCGTCGAATATCGGAATGGATATTCTAAAAGTCGTTGTACTGAACCGCTACGCGCCACAGACAACCCCTGCTATCGGCTTTGTACACGGCTTTGGGCTACAGGCAGGGGCATTATGTACCAGCATCGCTCACGACAGCCATAACATTATTGCCGTAGGTGTTCACGATGCCGATTTAGTACAGGCTATCAATACGGTAATCGTGCACAACGGCGGTATTGCCTGCTCTTTAGATGGCTTTTCTCCTATATTACCGCTGCCGATAGCCGGGCTAATGAGCCGGGAGCCAATAGATTTTATTGCCCGTCGATACGATTTTTTATGTGAGCAATACGTCGCGTGGTGTCGGGGAGTTAAGAACCCGCTCACATCGCCGTTTATGACCCTCTCGTTTTTATCGTTGATTGTAATTCCCGAACTGAAAATTTTTACCGGCGGCCTCTTCGACGTAGGAGCGTTCAAACCGGCTGACTTGGTGGAGCCTTTATTATAGTGTTAAATAATCACCCTAAATTCAAAAATCACTGTTCAGACAATGATATATTTTCAAATGGTTTGACAAATTTTTCAAGCATTTCCCCGCTTTGTCCCTCTCTTAAGGTAATCCTTCAAATCATCTTCCACGTCCCGCTCGAACCACTCGCGCTGCGGCACGTACCGTTCCCGCTGCATGTATTCGTCGTACTCGTCCTGTGTTATCCGCCCCGTGCGAAGCATCTCCCGCAACCCGAAAGAGGTCGCCGCATTCACGCTATCCCATACC
>JAISXF010000006.1 GCA_031270845.1 Prevotellaceae bacterium | reverse complement strand
GGTAAAAGGTGCGCACGTTTCGGTAAAACGTGCGCACGTTTCAGCCAAAGGTGCGCACGTTTCGGACAACCGTGCGTACGTTTCGGTAAAACGTGCGCACGTTTCGGTAAAACGTGCGTACGTTTCAGTCAAACGTGCGCACGTTTCGGTCAAAGGTGCGCACGTTTCGGTCAAACGTGCGTACGTTTTCTTAAAACCGATGCATTATTTCGTCAAAGAGGTGTTGAGCGCGACGCGCCCCCCATACTAACGATGAACGATGAAGTATGAAGTATGAAGTATGAAGTATGAAGTATGAAGTATGAAGTATGAAGTATGAAGTATGAAGTATGAAGTATGAAGTATGAAGTATGAAGTATGAAGTATGAACTATGAACTATGAATTGCCTGTGGCGGATACAATATATAAGGTTGCTCGCTTGTCGCAATTCATACTTCATAGTTCATAGTTCATCGTTCATACCTCATACCTCATCGTTCATACTTCATACTTCATACTTCATACTTCGTAATTCGTAATTCGTAATTAAAATGTTTTTATGGGGTGAGCTCGCGCGCATCTATCTTTAAAGTTTAGCTTCTTTATAATATTGATCCCTGAATCTGCAACCTATAAAGGTACTAAAGCGTGTTGCCGGCCATAGAAAAAAGACCCAACTTTGTACCGTGAAAAATACTGGGGAACGGCATCGCCTTCCTTTGGTTGTCCTTCATCTGAACTAATCAATCGACGCGCCTCAAACTTATAAAATTAGTACCAATAGCCATTACTGATTGAAAACTGAATAGTGAAAGGATGATTTATGCAAGAAAAGATGAAAGAGTTGATGAAAAAAACAGGACTGCTCGCGCTGCTGCTCTCGGGCACGACACTCTCCGTAACCGCCCAGTCGGCGCATTCGCCGGTCGCCCGTAATGATACCCTCCGAACCGGCCCGCTTCAAAGAGCGAAAAAAAATGTTATACTCAATGACGAAATCCCCACCGAACCGTATTCGTGGCGGCTCCTGACCGTATTAAACGCTACCACGCAGGGCGTCGCCGAGCAACAGGGCGACTATGTCGTTTTTACGCCGAGCGCCGCTTGCCGTAACACCTCCTTCAACATGGCGTATGAGCTTACTTCCAATCACCGGAACGATACGGCAGAGATTGTGGTTATCGTGTCCGATTATAACAATCCGGTGAATGTGGTTCCGTCGGATATTATGTGTGCGGAAGATATGCCATTGGGCGTTACGTTTGATGTGCATGAGAAATTCCGCAATACGGCGCATGTGCTCGACGGGTTCTCCATGCCGCTGGTGGGCGACATTAACGGCGACGGGAAACCGGATATTATTGCTCTCGGTCTGGGTCGCGCCGGCGACTATACGATGGGTACCGATTTGGCAGCAAGAGCCTGGTATGTCCATATTTTCGACGGCCAAACCGGCGAGCGGACGTGGTCGATCAATCTGGGAACAGAACCTGCCGCGAACCCGCTGACCAATGTTACCAGCCTCAATCACCCCGGCATTACAACGGTCCCCTTAGACGAAGTTACCGACCAGTTCCAGCTGCGCTACGACCCGCGGCATAACTCGCCGGGGCATCTGGCCATCGCCGATTTGGATAACGACGGGCTGGGGGAGATTGTAGTCGTTGAGTGCGGCAATCTGGGAAAAGTCTATGCCCTCAAGCCGGTGGTCGATTCCGGGCGGAACATTACGGGATTCACGGTTTACTGGGAGGGAAACAACAACGGCGCGCCCTATTCCTATAAAACGCCCGTAACGGGCAACCATGAGGTCTTTGGTTCGGGGACGCCGTATATTGCCGACATAAATGGCGATGGAGTCCCCGAAGTGATTGTGTATAACAAAATATTCAATGGCCGGACGGGGCACATCAGCTGCGTGCTCGAAACCCTCAACCAGTATGACTTCCCTGTGGCCGCGAACAGCGCCGTCATTAAAGACAATTACGCTTACGTGGGGCGCCGTCCGAAAGCATCCTGGCGCGACGAGGCCATCTCCTGTATGGTCATTGCCGACATCAACAACGACGGCATTCTGGACATCGTCGCCGGCAGCAAGGTCTATATTATGAAGGATGCGAACGGGACGCCTGCGCTCGACTACATTATATATGGTCCGTCGCGTGTTACAATGCAGAAGGGAACCGGCAACGTTGAGTTTACGACTTACGTCGCCGACGGCTTTACGGCAGTCGCCGACATCGACATGGACGGGTATTTGGATGTGATTGTGCTCGCCCCTGCTGCCGAGGGCTTAAGTGAATACACCCGCAATATACTGTATGTTTGGGATCCGCTGCACAGTCCGGCGTCAGCCAAAGCCGCCCTGTATCTGTACACGCGCTCCTATACCGGCACCATGTCGTTCCCCTTTGTGGGCGATATTAACGGGCACATAGACAACTACGGGGGCGATAAGCGCCTGCCCGAAATATGCTTTAACGGCGGACGTTTCTATACCTCCGCCACAGAGTCTTCCAAAATAGCGTTCCATCCGCTCTCGAGTGTCGATTTGACGGCCGGAGGGATTACCGGCGCCTCGATAGTGCGCGGGTTTAACTTTGATACGAGCCCCTATGTCCGAGGCCACATCGTAGGCTTTACCTACCATGCCAACCCCGACGGCAGCACCCCCCTGCACCAGCGGTTAAAATTAGCCTGGGCGATGGAGCACGACGACGAGTCCTCAAGCACGGGCATTACCATGTTCGATTTTGATAATGATAATATAAAAGAACTCTGCTACCGCGACGAGAACTCCGTCCGGGTCATTTCTCCGGCATTAAAAACGTATATCACCAATACCGAAAATACGGGCGCCATCCGTTTTAAGCATAGTAATATCCGGTCTTATACCGGCTTCGAGGCGCCGGTTATTGCCGATGTCGATATCGACGGCAGCGCCGATATTGTTACCCTCGTGTATCCGGGTACGGAAGCGCCCATGCAGTCGAAAGGCTACCTCTACGTGTATGAACATGCGCCGGGGTCGGACCAGTGGGCGCCGTGTCCGCCGGTGTGGAACCAGACCATTTACTTCCCCCTGCAAATTAACGCCGACCTCACCGTGCCGGCCAAACCGCATCCGATACTGACGCCCTACACCGACAGGCTGGGGAATACCATTTTTCCGTACAACGGACAATGGATACAGCAGCCCATCGTCCGCGCCGGCGCGAACTATGTGCCGGTGGTGCGGCAACCCGATATGACCCTCCATAACATGAGCGTCCGGGTAGAGAGCGCCACGCGGTCGATCGTTACGCTAACCATAAGCAATCGCGGCAGCGCATCGATCAATGCCCAGGTACCTGTTACCTTTTATGACGGCGGTACGGCAGGCTTAGCTATCGACAGCGGGGCGACCGTCATCACCGTCATGCCGACAGGCATCGACATCTTCCCCGGAGAGAAAATTACGCGCGACTATGAGCTTGCCGGCGATTTTACCAATAAATTAGTCTGGGCGCGGCTGGCCGACGACGCGGTCAGCTTCCCTGCGACAGGCTACGACGAGTGCAATATCGCGGATAATACCTTCTCGGCAATCGATTGTCCCGACCTCATCTATCATGTCGTGTCCGACAGGGATGTATTGTGTGATACCACCCATATTATACTGACGGCAACACCGGTGAACACGCCCGACAAGCCGTCGTACCAATGGTATCGCGACGACCTGCCCATAGCCGGCGAAACCGGCCAGCAGCTCGAGGTAGCCACCACAGGCGAGTACAAGTGCTATATCATCGACAGCATCTGCCGCGGCTTCTCGGATACGAAGACAATCGACCGGGTGGTGGTGGTTGCCAACCCCGATTATGTCGATGTCATCGCCGGCATCGCGGTTAAGATACCCGTGCTGGCAAACGACCAGACATCGCCGGACTGTCCGGCGGCGCCGGTCATCATCCGCCATCCGGCGAACGGAACGGCGTCGATGGCCGGCGACAGCGTCGTTTATCAACCCGCCGCCGGCTTTACCGGGTTCGATACGCTCGAGTACACTATTTCCGCGACAGCGGAGGTTTATATTCATGTTATTCCGATGCCCGATAATATGACCGATGCCGCCTGTTTTACGACACCCCCCGCCTCGTCGTGGAGCATCGGAAGCGGGCAAAGCGCCAGTACCGCAGGAACGACGGCGCTCTACCAGTCCGTGCTGGTGGGCGACATCGACGGCGACGGCTTTACCGAACTCCTTGCCCCGGCAGGCGTTGCCGTGGACAACTGGAAGGCCGGCTACCCCTCCGACAGCCTCCATATTTACGATACGCGGACGGGAACGACGACCTCCATCGCGACCGCCCGCTTTGCCACCTCCGACCTCGGGCCTGTGGGAATTGCCAAAGCGCACGCCTCGGAGGCCGGGGCGCTTATTGTGGTCGCCGCCATCGACGGCTTCCTGTATGCCTACGACAAGGCCGGCACGCAGCAGTGGAAGTCCAACTCGATGTACATGCCCGATGTCATCCCCGGAGGATATACTTACCGCGCCGGCGCCGTCGGCTTTGCCGATTTCAACGGCGACGGCTATGCCGAAGTGTATATTAAAGATAAGCTATTCGACCTGCAGACCGGCGTCCTCCTCCTCGATGTACACGATGCCACGCACATGGTATGCGATTTGGGTACTGCGGTCGCCGATTTCGACAGCGACGGCAGGCAGGAGCTTGTCATCCGCGGGAAGGTCTATCGCGTAGCCATTTCCCATCGCACAGACTCCGCCGGAAACAGTTATTCGCTTTGGAAGGAAGTAACCGGAAATCCTCATCCCGACGCCGGAATGGCTACCATTGTCGCCGATTTCGACCTCGACGGGAAGCCCGACATCCTCGTCCACAGCCGGGAGTGGTTCTATATCTGGGATCCCTATACCGGTCAGGTGAAACTTAATCAAAGCAAAGGTACAGGCTACGAGGGGGCCGGATGTCCAGCCGTAGGCGATATTGATGACGACGGATACCCCGAAATCATTTATTCCGGGAAGCATCACATCACGGCATGGGACATTGACGGTAACACGACCGGTACGGTGAAATGGAAACGGACAATGACCGACGAGTCGGGCTTCACCGGACTCACGCTCTTCGACTTCAACCAGGATGGCACCACCGAGATCGTCTGCCGCGACGAGACACGGCTCTATGTCATCGACGGCAGCAGCGCCGCCAGCGCCACAAACGACCTGATGTCGATATCATGCACATCGGGTACGCAGGGCGAATATCCCGCAATAGCCGACATCGACGGCGACCACCAGGCCGAGATCATCATCACCGGCGGAGCCGGAAATGCCTCCCAGCCTGCCGCCGGCGACATCCGCATCGTCAAGGCTGCCGACGGACACCGGTGGGCCGAAGCACGGCCTGTATGGAACCAGTATGCCTACAACAGTCTGTATGTGAACGACGACTTGAGCGTCCCCGCAGCGCCGGCATCTCCCCAGATCGTATTCCCCGGCAACGACGGCCTGCCGGGAACGCCCGACGACGTGCGCCCGTACAACGCCTTCCTCCAGCAGCCGGCTCGCCTGAACCGCCACGGGAACCCCCTCTGGCCGGCGCCAAATGTAACGCTGGCCGTCGAACCGGCATTCGATTACCATGCCGCCACCGACAGGCTGTACATCCGCCTCACGGTCATTAATAACGGAAGCGCAGCCCTCGACGCCCCCTACTACATCACCGCCTACGACGGAACCGCGACGAAGCTCGCCACCGGCGTATATAGTAACCCGTTACACGTTGCCGACACCGCCGCACTGCTCCTTATCATACCCGACTTCTCGGAATCCCTGCCGACCGACTCAATTGTCGTCCGGTTAAACGACCGCGGGCGAAACCGCTACGAACAGCCCGAGTGCAACTACACCGACAACCGGACGGCACGCCCGACGGCATCCATCCCCATGGCACACAACGACTGCATAATGGTGGCCGCCGACACCGCCGTTATGCCCGTCATTGACAACGATTCAATCCCCACCCCGTGCCGCCCGCCGGCCGACTGGGGCATTGCCGCCGGCAGCACCACGCCTGCCGGCGGAACCGTAACCGCCACCGCCGGCAGTGCCATCATCTACCTCCCGCCGGCGAACTTCACCGGTACCGACTCGGTCGATTATTATATTAAATGCAATGCCGACAGCACCACCGCGCGCCTCTATATCGTCCGCGCCCCCGACGTAACCATCAGCACCCCCGCCGCCGCCGACACCGCACTCTGTGCCGGCGCATCAATCGTCCTTCGGGGAAGCTATACCGACGACGGCACCATCGGCAACATCCTCACCGCCCGCTGGGAATACAGCCCCGCCCGCGCCACCGACACCGCCGCACGATGGACTGCCATCGACGCCACCGGGCACACATCGACCACCGGACACATCGCCGCCGCCTGTACCATCACCGGCATAAGTACCGCTAACGCGGGATATTACCGACTTGCAATCAGCCACCCCGACACCATCGATGCCCGCCCCTGCCGTGCCGCTTCACGCACGCTTCACATCGGCGTCGATACCCTGCCGCCGCCGCCTGTTATCCTCGTCGCCACACCCGTATGCGCCGGCGATGAGCTGATATTCTCCACCAAGCCACTCTACGATGCCTTTGAATGGCGCGACAACAACGCCGCCGGAGCAATCGCCGGAACCCACACCTATATCGTAAAGAGAACCACCGGAACCCACACCCAGGTTGTCCGCGCTCGGAGCGCCAGCGGATGCTGGAGCGCTTACTCCGACACGGCCACCGGCGTCATCAACCCCGCCCCCGCACCGGCGCCGGTAACAGTGAACAGCCTCGCGGCCGACTTCGCTGCTGCCACCCCTACAGTTACATTCCAGGTTGCATGGCCGGCAGGCTCACGCAATTGCCGGCACCGGCCGCAGGTATGGGTATTTGTCGATCGCATTCCCGTACCCGCCGGCGCAGCCGACAGCTGGACAAGAGCCGCGCTCGACGGAGCGCCCGCCATTGCCTCCGCCGACACCGCCGTGCACCTCGCCACCGTAGCCGGAAACAGCCACGGGTTCTGGCTCCACGGAACCGGCAACAGCACCGCCGCCACCCTCACGGTGCCGCTCTCGACCATCTCCAAAGCATTCTCATGGTGCGCTTACGCAATGGACTATCCGCCGAACGCTACCGAAAACAGCGGCTACTACGACCTGCACGGCACTCCGCCATTTGTCATCAACAACGACACCCTGCCCGACACCGAGCGCCGCTACAGCCTCGGATGTATCAACACCCTCACCGACGCCACCGCCTCGCCCGGACTGCTGCCCGAAGCACCGACAATTGTATCGGTAACCGCCGACCCCGCCACCGTCAATGCCGGCGACACGGCCACCCTGAGCATCACCGCCACCCGCGCCGCTATCTACAGCTTCGACGACGGCAACACATGGACAACAGCGGCCACACATCGCGTATCGCCCGGCGTTACTACCACCTACAGGATAAAAATACGGTCGCTCGCCGGCTGTACCGTTGCGGCCACCGTAACCGTAACCGTAAATTGATAAAAGCGCAGTCGGTACACTAAAATTTAACGCCGCCGTACCCCATTGGCAGCAACAGTAAAGGGTAGCTTATAGAGCTACCCTTTAATCTTTCATCCCGCTATTCTTTCGTCTATCGGTATCCTTTCATCCTCTCATCCGTTTTCCCCGGTGCATGCCGTCCATGTATTCTTCAGTAACGACACGATAGTCATCGGCCCCACACCGCCCGGCACAGGACTGATGTAGCTGCACAGGGGCGCGACCTCGTCGAAGCAGACGTCGCCCGCAAGCCGGAAGCCGCTCCGGGTCGCAGCCGGTACGCGCGTAGTGCCGACATCGACAACCACCGCGCCTTCGCGTACCATATCGCCCCGCAGGAACCCGGGCGCCCCGATAGCCGCAATGATAATGTCGGCCTGCCGGCAAAGCTCCTTCAGGCGCTGTGTGCGGCTGTGACAGAGCGTTACCGTACAGTCGCCCGGACGGGCTTTTTGCGACAGCAGGTTGGCCACCGGACGCCCCACAATATGACTGCGCCCGAGGACTACGCAGTGCCTCCCCGAAGTCTCGATACCATAACGGCCAAGCAGCTCGATAATCCCCGCCGGCGTCGCCGGCACAAAGGCCGGAAGCCCAAGCATCATCCGCCCCACATTGACCGGATGAAAACCATCCACATCCTTCGCCGGATTGATGGCTTCGATGATCCGATGCTCGTTAATATGCGCCGGCAGCGGCAACTGCACAATAAAGCCATCGACCGCGGCATCGGCATTCAGCGCCGCCACGGTGCACAGCAGCTCTCGCTCCCCGACCGTGTCCGGCAGCCGGACGACCTGCGATAGAAACCCGACCTCGCTGCACGCCCGCGCTTTGTGGCTCACGTATGTTTCGCTGGCGCCGTCATCTCCGACCAGCACCGCCGCCAGCTGCGGCACACGCCCGCCCCGTGCCGAGCGCTGCGCCACCCGGCCGGCAATCTCCGCCTTCACTTCCCCGGCGACCTTTTTTCCGTCTAATAATATCATCGTTGTACGTTGTTGAGATGTTGATTTGGTTGCTCGATCAACCGTCAATAGTCAATCGGCTCATCTTCGCATGGCCTTCATCATATTCCTGGCCTTGTTGTTGCCACCCATCGACTTTACCATCTGGCACATCGTCTCAAACTGCTTGACAAACCGATTGACCTCGACAATGCTTATGCCGCTTCCCTGTGCAACCCGCTTGCGGCGGCTGCCGTTAAATATCGACGGCTGGTTGCGCTCCTGCGGTGTCATCGACTGGATCATCGCTTCGACACCCTTGTATGCGTCATTGCTCACGTCGATGTCGCGCAGCATCTTTCCCATACCGGGAATCATCGACGCCAGGTCTTTGATGTTACCCATCTTCTTTATCATCTGTAGTTGCTGGTAAAAGTCGTCGAAGGTAAACTGGTCTCTGGCTAATTTCTTGTTCAGCCGCCGGGCCTCTTCCTCGTCGATTTGCTCCTGCGCCTTCTCGACGAGGCTGACAATATCGCCCATCCCCAGAATCCGGTCGGCCATACGTTCGGGATGGAACACATCGAGGGTATCCATCTTTTCACCCGAGCTGGTAAACTTCAGGGGCTTTGTAACGACTGCCCGGATTGAGATGGCCGCGCCGCCGCGGGTATCGCCGTCGAGCTTGGTAAGCACCACGCCGTCGAAATTCAACTGCTCGTTGAAGGCCGCGGCGGTGTTCACAGCATCCTGCCCGGTCATGGCATCGACTACGAAAAGCGTCTCGCTCGGAGCGACAGCCTTTTTGATAGCCGCGATTTCGCGCATCATCTCGGCGTCGATAGCCAACCGGCCGGCGGTATCGACAATCACCGTGTTATAGCCGGCATTGCGGGCGTGCCGAATGGCGTTTTGCGCAATCTGCACCGGGTTGCGGTTGTCGTCTTCCGTATAAACGGGCGTGCCGGTCTGGGCGCCGAGCACCTTCAGCTGCTCAATGGCCGCCGGGCGGTAGATGTCGCACGCTACGAGCAGCGGCAGGCGGCCTTTTTTGGTCTTCACATGCAGCGCCAGCTTGCCGGCAAAGGTGGTTTTCCCCGACCCCTGCAAGCCGGCAATCAAAACCACGGCCGGCGAGCCTTTGAGGTTGATGTCGGTGGCCTGTCCGCCCATGAGCGCAGCCAGCTCGTCATGGACGATTTTGGTCATCATCTGGCCGGGGCGCACGGCCTTGAGCACGTTTTGCCCAAGGGCTTTTTGCTTCACCTCGTCGCAGAAATTTTTGGCTACCTTATAGCTCACATCGGCGTCAAGCAACGCCTTGCGGATGTCTTTTAATGTTTCGGCTACATTGATTTCGGTAATACGCCCTTCGCCTTTCAGCAGTTTAAAGGCGCGGTCTAACCGGTCGGATAAATTCTCGAACATATAATTATACGTTTAACGCTTTTGCTAAATTTTCGTGCAAAAGTACAAAAATAATTGGTAATGATTAATGATTAATGATTAATGGGTAATGCTCAGCCTCCGGTTACGGTAGTCTTCTTCCTGGTCAGGGGCGATGTGGCCGACACTGAAATAGCGCGCTTCGGGATGGACGATAAACAGGCCGCAAATGCTGGTCGTCGGGACAATAGCACAGGACGAGGTGAGCGAGAGGTTGAGTTTTGTATCGGCCTGCAGCATATCGAAGACATCTTTCTTAAGGGCATGGTCGGGGCAGGCGGGGTATCCGAAGGCCGGGCGGATACCGTGGCGGTTGCCCACCATCTGCTCCTGCAGCCATGCGGCGCAGGCTTCGGTGAGGCGGGCGCAGAGGCTCTCGCGCAGCAATCGTTCCATATCGTCGGCAGGGGGGGCGGTTCCGCAGTCGCGGACAACAAGCGTGAAGAGGCCGATGCGCGCCGTGCCTTCGCCTTTCGGCGGCAGGAAGTCGGAGAGGCAGAGGTACTCGCTGTTTTCGCTTTGCTGGCGCAGCATGGCTAACGGCCGTCCGCCGTCGAGGATAATCGTGTCGCGCTCGGCACAGGCATCGAAGAAGTGTACCATAGCCGATGCGCGCAATGCACGGCGTTCGACGAGGCGCTCGAGCAGCATGTCGGCTTCGTGCCGGAGCTTGCCTGCTTCGGCGTTATGGCGGATAGTCTCGACGGTGCCTTTGAAGCTCCAGAAATGAAAGAAGGGCGTCCAGTCGATGTACGGTATCAGCCCGCGCAGGTCGATGTCGGGGTCGAAGAAGTCGGTGCGACCGAAGCCGGTGTCGGGGGCTGGCGACAGGCGGGGGGCGCGGCGGCGGGCTTCGGCGAGCGACACCGGCGCCTGTTTCCGGCTGCTGTACAGGCGGCGGATGTCGTCCTGTTGGGCTTTGATGTCGGCGAGGGTGGCGTCGCGGTCTTTGAGCAGGCGCTGGACAAGGCCGGCGGCGTGCGAGGCATCACCCCCGTGGACGACGCCGCCGTCGTACAGCGGCGCTAATTTGACGGCCGTGTGTACCGACGAGGTGGTGGCGCCGCCGACCAGCAGGGGGATGCCGCACTGCGCTTCCTGCAGCATCCGGCTCAGGCTCTCCATTTCGGTCAGCGAGGGGGTGATAAGTCCGCTCACGGCGACAAAGTCAGGACGGTGTTCGCCGACGGCCTGCAGGATGGTGCGGTTATCGACCATCACGCCCAGGTCGATTATCTCAATATTATTACAGGCAAGGACGATATTGACGATGTTCTTCCCGATGTCATGCACATCGCCCTTGACGGTGGCCGATACGATTTTCGGGCGGCGCACCGTCCGGCTGTCGTGGCTCGTGTTGTAGCGTTCGATTTCGGGCTGAAGGATGCCGACGGCTTCTTTCATCACCTTTGCCGATTTGACAATTTGAGGGAGGAACATTTTGCCTTCGCTGAAAAACTGTCCGACACGCTCCATCCCCGACATCAGCGGCTTTTCGATAATATCGACCGGCGCGGGGTAGCAGGCGAGGGCTTCGCTCAGGTCGTCGGGCAGGAAGGTGGTGATGCCTTTGACAAGGGCGTGTATCAGGCGTTCTTCGACAGGCATCGAGCGCCACCGGTCGGCCGTCGTCGGCTTGCTGCCGGTCTTTTCGGCGCGGATGGTTCCGGCGAGCGAGAGCAGGTTCTCGGTGGCATCGGCGGTGCGGTTGAGGACGACATCTTCCACCGCGCGCAGCAGCTCCGGTTCAATATCATCATATATTAAAACAGCGGACGGATTGATGATCGCCATGTCAAGCCCGGCGCCGATGGCGTGGTAGAGGAAGACGCTATGCATGGCTTCGCGCACGGGGTTGTTGCCGCGAAAGGCAAACGAGAGGTTCGACACGCCGGCCGAAGTACGGCAGCCGGGCAGGTGGCGCTTAACCCAGCCGACGGCTTCGATAAAATCAACGGCATAGCGGTTGTGCTCTTCGATGCCGGTGGCGATGGTGAGGACGTTGAGGTCGAAAATAATATCTTCTGCCGGAAAGCCCGCCTGCGTGGTGAGGAGCGTGTAGGCGCGCTGCGCGATGCCGGTTTTCCGTTCCCAATCGACAGCCTGCCCCTGCTCGTCGAAGGCCATGACGACCACCGCCGCGCCCAGCGCCCGCAGCTCGCGTGCCTTTTCGAGGAATGCCGCCTCGCCTTCCTTCAGACTGATGGAATTGACAATGCACTTCCCCGGCGCGTTCTTCAGGCCGGCGAGGATGGCGTCCCAGTTCGAGGAGTCGATCATCAGCGCGGCTTTGGCGATGTCCGGCTCGCCGGCGATAAGGCGGACAAAGGTCTCCATCTCGGCGGCGCCGTCGAGCATCGCGTCGTCCATATTGATGTCGATAATCGGCGCGCCGTCGTCGATTTGCCGGCGGGCGATGTCGGCGGCTTCGGCGTACTGTTTTTCGCGTATCAGCCGGGCGAACTTCGCCGACCCGGCCACGTTGGCGCGTTCGCCGATATTGGTAAAGCGGCGGTGTTCGACATCGACCGTTACCGCCTCAAGGCCGCTGACGACAAGGGGAAAATGGACCTCAGGGCAGCGTCGCGGAGGGCATCCGCGCAGGGCGCCGGCGATGGCGGCGATGTGGGCGGGCGTGGTTCCACAGCAGCCGCCGGCGATATTAATCAGTCCCTGTTCGGCTATCCGCCGCAGGCAGCCGGCCGTATAGGGCGGGTCTTCGTCGTAGTCGCCCATTTCGTTGGGCAGTCCGGCATTGGGGTAGATGCTGATGTATTCGGGGATAGCGCCGGCGAGCTGCTTAATAAAGCCTTCGAGGTCGGTAGCGCCGAACGAGCAGTTCAGGCCGAAGCTCAACATCGGATAATGCCGCAGGGCGGTATATACGGCTTCGAGCGTCTGACCGGTGAGGATGCGCCCGGCGCGGTCATTGACCGTTACCGAGACCATCACCGGCACTGCCGTCGCCCGCCGCGCCTGCACGCGACCGATGGCATAGAGCGCGGCTTTGGCATTGAGCGCATCGAAAATGGTTTCGACCAAGAGCAGGTCGGCGCCGGCGTCAATCAGCGCGTCAGCCTGTTCGGCGTATGCCGCGGCCATCGTATCGAAGCCGATGGCGCGTCGGGCGGGGTATGCGGCGTCGGGCGCCAGGGTGAGCGACTTCGATGTCGGCCCGATGCTGCCGGCCACAAACACGCGGCGGTCGGTGCAGGCGCCGGCGGCCTCGCGGGCAATGCGGACACTTGCGCGGTTCAGCTCGCCGACCAGCGCGCCGCAGCGGTACTCGGCCTGCGAAATGGCGTTCGCGCTGAAGGTATTGGTTTCGATAATATCGGCGCCGGCGGCGATATATTCGTCGTGTACCTGCCGGATAGCCTCCGGGCAGGTCAGGGAGAGGATGTCGTTGTTTCCTTTGAGCAGCGTATCGTGTGCGGCAAACCGCCGTCCGCGAAAGGCTTCCTCGCTGAGGTTGAATTGCTGCAGCGCCGTACCTGTGGCGCCATCCAATATTAATATTCGTTTTGCCAATTCGGCACGTATATCGTCCATCATTTTTTTAAATAAGATGCAAAGGTAGGGTTTTTTTTGAGACAATAGACGTTGAGACAATAGCCTTTGAGACAATAGACGTTGAGACGTTGAGACAATAGACAAAAACGTAGGGGCGAAAAATTTTTCGCCCCTACGTCGTAATTCGTAATTCATAATTAAACAGGCTGTCATTTTGGCAGGACAGGGCGTATTTTATGCCGTTTTGACAGGAAAGTACCTTCATACCATCGGCAGAAACGCCTCGCAGGTCGGAAAACACCCTCGTACCACCGGCAGAAACGCCTCGCAGGTCTGAAACACCCTCGTACCACCGGCAGAACCGCCTCGCAGGTCGGAAAGTGCCTTCGTACCATCGGCAAAACCTGATTTCCGGTCGGAAAGTGCCTTCGTACCATCGGCAGAACCTGCTTTTCGACCCAAATACAGGTTCTGCCGGTGGTATGCACCTTCCTGCAAGTCGGCGAGGCTATTTTGCCGGTATTTTGGGCTTGGTTGTACCTTGCCGGTAATTAAAAAACGTAGGGGCGAACCGATATGTTCGCCCCTACGTTTTGGTTGTCTATTGTCTATTGTCTCAACGTCTATTGTCTCAACTTTCAACTAATATACCGTCCAGCCGACGGGGATGAGACTTTGGTTGCAGCCGGCGGTGCCGGAGCCTGCGCCGGGGGCGCCGCTCCTTGGGTTGTGGGCGAACCAAATCTCTCCGTTGCCGGTGGGCAGCGTTACGAATAACGCATCGAGCGCGGCGGCGTCGAAGAGGTTGGATGCTACGTTCAGGAAGTTTAGCGCGGAGCTGCTGATGCTTAATGCCGTTAATAGATTGACCTGACACTGCAACTGGACTAATGCGGTATTCTGCGTTATGTCTAAAGCGGGCAATTGATTGTTATTACAGTACAGAATTTTTAGCAGGGGATTGCTGCTGACGCTTAATGCCGTCAATAGATTGGAGTGGCACTGCAACTGCGTGAGCGCGGGATTACTGCTTACGTCTAAATCGGGCAACTGATTACCGTAACAGAGCAAATCCGTGAGCAGGGGATTGGCGCTTACGTCTAATTCCGTCAGTTTATTTCTGCCGCAAGACAACTGCGTTAGCAGGGGATTCTGCGTTACGACCAATGCCAACAATTGATTGTCGTTACAATACAACAGATTTAGCGCGGGCGCCTTCGTTACGTCCAATACCGACAATTGATTAGTGTAACACTGCAAATTCGTTAGCAGGGTATTTTTCGTTACGTCTAATGCCAACAATTTATTAGCGTAACAGAGCAACTGCGTGAGTTTGGTATTCTGCATTACGTCTAATGAAGACAACTGATTACTGTAACACTGCAACCGCGTGAGCAAGGTATTCTGCGTTACGTTTAATGAAGACAATTTATTGTTGCTGCAATACAACTGCGTTAGCGCGGTATTCTGCGTTACGTCTAATGCCGACAATTGATTTATGTCACAATTCAACAGCGTTAGCGCGGTATTCTTCGTTACGTCTAATGTGCCCAATGGATTAGCGTAACACTGCAAAGAGGTTAGCGCGGTATTCTGCCTTACGTCCAATGCGGTCAAGAGATTACTGAAACAATTCAACGTGCGTAGCGCGGTATTCTGCCTTACGTCCAATGCCGACAGTTTATTGCTGCCGCAATTCAACGTGCGTAGCGCGGTATTCTGCCTTACGTCCAATGCGGTCAGTTTATTGTTGTCGCAATTCAAATAGGTAGCTGCGGTATTCTGACTTACGTCTAATTCGGTCAATTGATTTATGGCACAATTCAAATAGGTAGCGGCGGTATTCTGCCTTACGTCTAATGCGGTTAGCTTGTTGTCGTAACACTGTAAATAGGTTAGCGAGGGCGCCTTCGTTACGTCTAACGCCGTTAATTTATTACTGATACAATGCAAATACGTAATTACCGGCGCCTGCGCGGTAACGGTATGCGCCGGGA
>JAISXF010000104.1 GCA_031270845.1 Prevotellaceae bacterium | reverse complement strand
GCGCCGAGGGAGCCATTGGTTATGGGTTGGTAATCAACGAATACCCAGACGCTGTCAAGGGACATGGGGACGGTGGGAGGGCTGGTGAATGAGACGGAAAAAGTGACGGAGGGGTTGGCTCCGTACTGGGTGGCGATGTGGGAGATGGAGACGGGGCTCTGGGCGGCTATGGGGGAGACGCAGAGGATTGCTGTTAGGAGAAAGAGGAGTTTTTTCATGATCGTAATAATTATTAAAAATTAGGACGTAAAGGTAGGGATATTTTTTGAGATTGGTATCATCTCTTATAAAATTTTTTCAACTTTTTTTCAACACTAAAAAAATCGTAATTAAATTGTACTTTTGTTTTTTAAAAATGGGGATAGTATATAAATGTATGGAGATTTTTTATGAAAAAACGGTATAATTCGGCGGTTGGATGGTACCGCGAACGGTTTGGGGCGCGGGTTCAGAAAGTTGCTGTGAACGCGGGTTTTACATGCCCGAACAGGGACGGGCGCGTGGGGACGGGAGGATGTACATATTGCCTGAACGAGGCATTTAATCCGTCGTACTGTAGTGTGGACAAGTCTGTTTTACAACAAATTGAAGAGGGGATTGCGTTCCATGCGGTGCGGTATCGGAGGGCGGAGAAGTTTATTGTTTATTTTCAAGCGTTTTCAAATACATACGCGCCGCTGGAGGTGTTGGAGCGGGTGTACGGGGAGGCGCTTTCGCATCGGAAGGTGGTGGGTCTGGTGGTGGGCACACGTCCTGACTGTGTGGATGATGCGAAGCTGGATTACTTTGCCGGGCTTGCGTCGCGGGGCGTTCATGTTCAAATTGAGTACGGGGTGGAGTCGTGTTACGACCGGACGCTGGCGCATGTTAATAGGGGTCATACGTTTGCGCAGGCTCGTGAGGCGATAATGCAGACATCGGCGCGGGGTCTTTTGACGGGGGGGCATTTTATTTTCGGTTTGCCCGGGGAGTCGCGGGAGGAGATGCTGGCGACGGCGGCGATTGTTTCACAGTTGCCGCTGAATGCGGTGAAGTTCCATCAGTTGCAGGTTATAAAGGGGACTGCGATGGAGGCGGAGTATGCTTTGGCGCCGGATCGTTTTGTACGGTTCGGGCTGCGGGATTACATTGATTTTTTCATTGATTATCTGGAGCTACTGTCGCCGGCGATAGTTGTAGAGCGGTTTATCGGGGAGGTACCGCCGCGTTATGTGCGGCGGACGGAGTGGGGGTTGCTGCGAAATGTGGAGATTTTGCGCATGCTTGAGCAGCGGCTGGAGGAACGGGATACGTGGCAGGGTCGGAAGTGGTCGGATATATATTAAAAATTACGGATTACGCATAAAATTATGTCAGTGGTATTGCTATCGCAGTTTTGCGACTACCGGTTTGCGTAATCCGTAATTTATTCTTTCTACTTTCTGACTCTCAATGACTGGTATTTCTGGAAGGCGTCGGAGGCTTTGGCGGCATCGCCGAGGGCGCTGTACGTGCGCCAGAGGTTAGCCCATGCGAGGGTGTCGGAAGGGCTTATGTCGAGGGCTTTACGGAACGCATCGACGGCTTTGACGGGTTCGCCGGTGTTGCCATACATGGCTCCGAGGTCGATAAATGCGTTCACGAAATCGGGTTTGTAGCGGATCGCATTTTCAAAATACGGGATGGCTTTTTTCATCTGTTCGAGATTGAATGAACCGGTTGCGGGATTGCGGCTTAACTCTTTGCCGTAGATGCTTGCGAGCTGGTAGTGGACTTCATAGCGTTCGGGGGCGCGCTGGAGGACTGCCTCCCAGAAGGGGATGCGCTGGGCGGGGTCGGGGATGCGCTGGGATAACATTATGAGGGGGTCGAAGGCAAAGGGGGAGGCGGGGTTTCGCTCGAGGAGCTTTAGGAGCGCCTTTACCGAGGCTTCCTGGGGGTATGCGGCGGCGCTGTCGGGGTGCATCGTGCCGAGGGATGTGTTTGACCATGAGTAAAGCAGGAGGGCGTTTTCGTAAACGGGGTGGATTTCGATGGCGCGTTTGGAGTAATAATATATCTGTCGGGTGATGGCGGCACGGGCGCTGTCGGTTGTGGCTCGCTGGAACTCTATATTATATACGCGCGCGGCGTCATAATTCGCTTTAGCGCTTCGCGGCGACTGACGGGCGTCGGTGGTGGAGAGGGTGAAGTCGTCGAACCATGCTCTGTTGCGGGAAATGCTCTGGAAGGAATACAGCCCGAGGACGGCGGCGAGGACGGTGGTTACAATCAGGCGATACGTGCGTTCGTTCTTCAACCATTTGGGCAGATGGACGACGGCAAAACAGGCGATGGCGAGGCAAAAGCCGACGGATGAGATATAAACGAAGCGTTCGTTCATGTACGTGCCTATCATTACAAAGACGTTGCAGACGATGCTCAAAGGCACAAGGTACCAGAGGATTGCGTAGGCGTAAATGTTTTTGCGTTTCGGCGACAGTCCCCAGATAATAAACGCAAACATGGCGCCATAAATGAGCAAGGGCATCCAAACGGCCGGATTGGCGATGCTGATGGTGTTGATAAATTCGTTTATACCGGCGTTGTTGATGACCACCTTCGGGATGTGATAGGGATAGTAGTCGGTTGTGAGCGGATGCGGGAAGATGAGGAGCCATAAATATCGGCCGAGGCCGTAGATGATGCTCGCCCACTTTTCGACGTCGCGCATGCCAAGGAAGGGGTTGTTCATCAATTCGGTTTCGGGCAGCGAGTCCATGCTGATGACGCTCCAGCGCACGCAGGTGAAGACAAGTCCGGCAGCAAAGGATGGCAGGAGCGCCATTGCGACTGTCCGCATCTGCGATGATGGCGAAGCGGCTATGAGTATGACAAAGAACGCGATGACAAAGAGGAAGGCCAGCGCCTGTCCTTTCAAGAGGAGAAAGACAGGGATGGCAATGAGCGCCATGAAGAGGAGGATGGTTTTGAGTTTATAATTGCCTGCAAGGTAAATCGTAACAGGGATTAAGGCGAGGAAGGTGAGGGCATTCTCTTTGGAGAAGGCGCCGGCGAGAAAACAGAGGAACGTGATGATGAGGAAGGATGTTTTTCGGGTGTCGAGCCATCGGAGCGTGTAAAACATGGCCATGAGGGCGCCGAGGAAGGTCATAATTTCATCGCGCCCCTTAATATTTGCCACGGCTTCGACGTGGACAGGGTGAGCGACGAAGAGCAGCGTCGCGATGACGGGCACATTGAAGAGCCACTTCCAGCCGTGTGCATCCCGCGCCGGGAAAAGCCTCCAGAGGAGCTTGAAGAGGAAGCAGGCGACCAGCGCATAGAGCAGAATATTGACGCCATGACTGGCGTAGGGCAGGGCGGTTTTCATGTAGAGCGGGGCATCGTCCTCGTTCTGCTTGGGGGTAGGCTTGGCGACAATGACGACGTCGGACTGTGTGGAATCGACGATGCGCGGGAGCATGTCCTGCACTATGTATTTGCGCGGTACGGCGTACTGCATCGTCGAAGAGTCGAGCCTGTTGCGGACAATTTGCTTTACTTCGGGATTGACAAAAATATCAAACTCGGCCGCAAGCAAAGCCACCGACAACGGCCGGTAGCGGCCTCCGGGCAGGTTGGTAACCTTCTCGCCATAGCGCCCGATAAAGGTATCATATTTAAAAATCTTCGGTATTCCGGCGACGCCCTGTTTCACAAATTCATTTTGCGTAAGCACCATCGTGTCGTCCAACGCAAACTGGTTGAACATGGTGTTGCCATATAAGGCAAAGCAGAAGGCAAGGATGGCGACGATAATCCATTTCGGATAATGCACAGGGATGAAAGGAGCCTGTACCGGCGGCTTGGCAGCGGGCGTCTTCCCCGGAGCCTGCCGGAGGGGTTTATCTACAGGCCTTTTAGTCTGTGGTTGCGATTTATTATACCTGTTTTTTACGGGTGGATGTGCTTTCATGATTATAATAAAGATTAAAAAACGCACAAAAGTACAAAATTCTTTTGGAATGCAGATATTCAAAAATTATTCCTATCTTTGCCTGTCAAAAATTAAAATACGATTTATATGAAACGACGGGACTTTATTAAAACCAGCGGGATAGCGTTAGCGGGAGCGGCGTTGTTGCCCGATTTTTTACAGGGATGCACTCCGGGGACACCAACCGGAACGGCGGCGATGCTGGCGCATTTCGGCGTGTCGGAGAACGACTTGAAGAAGGTTATCTCCGTGGCTCTCGAAAAGGGCGGCGACTATGCCGACCTGTTCTTTGAACATACTTTTTACAATTCTCTTTCGCTGCAGGACGGGGCGGTCAATCGTGCGTACTCGAATATTGACTATGGCGTGGGCGTGCGCGTGGTGAAGGGCGACCAGACGGGCTATGCCTACGTGGAGAGCAGCTCGCCGGACGAAATGCTGAAAGCGGCGCGCACCGCGGCGCGCATCGCCGACGGCCCGGCGACAATGGCTGCCGCTAATGTGAGCGAGCAGACGTTTACCAATTATTATCCTTTAGAGCGGTCGTGGGAAGAGGCGTCGGTGCAGGACAAGGCTCCGTTCGTCCAGCAACTTAACGACCGGTGTCTGGCGCTCGATAACCGCGTGGTGAAGGTGCGGGTGTCGCAGTCGGATACCACGTCGTACATCCTTCTCTATAATTCCGAAGGCACGCTGTGCTGCGACTATCAGCCGATGGCTACGCTAAACGCCTACTGCATTATGGAAGACAACGGGAAGAAAGAAAATTACCAGGCGGGCCGCTCGTTCCGCAGAGGCGCAGAGTTTCTGGCTGACGATATGATAGAGACCATCGCCCGCCAGGCCGTCGAAGGCGCCAAGCGGATGTTTACGGCGGTGAAACCGAAGGGCGGCGAGTTGCCGGTGGTGATGGCCGCGGGGGGGTCGGGTATCCTGCTGCACGAGGCTATCGGTCATGCCTTCGAGGCGGATTTTAACCGGAAGAACATCTCGATTTTTTCCGACCTGCTGGGGAAGAAAGTCTGCGACGAACATATCAACGTTGTCGATGACGGGACGGTGGCGGGCAACCGCGGGGCGATTAATTTTGATGACGAGGGCACGGCGAGTCAGAAAACGTATATCGTAACGAATGGTATCCTGACCTCCTACCTGCACGACCGCATCAGCGCCCGGCACTATGGGCTGGCCTCGACGGGGAACGGGCGACGCGAGTCGTTCCGCTTTGCGCCCATGCCGCGGATGCGGTGTACGTATATGGAAAACGGCAACCGGACGGAAGAAGAAATTATCGCCGCCGTCAAAAACGGCGTCTATGCCGATAACTTCACTAACGGACAGGTGCAAATCGGGGCGGGCGACTTCACGTTCTTCGTCAAATCGGGCTACCTGATAGAAAACGGGAAGCTCACGCGCCCTATCAAGGACATTAATATTATCGGCAATGGCCCCCGCGCACTGGCGGATATTACGATGGTGGGCAATAACCTCCAAATTGATAACGGTACCTGGACATGCGGCAAAAATGGCCAGAGCATGCCTGTAACACAGGGACTGCCATCGGTGCTGGTGAAGAAACTGACTGTAGGCGGAGAATGAGCCTGAGGCCTCGTGCTGTGCGTGCATCGGGAACGCATTTTTTTCCATCGCACATCAGGACATTAGCATATTAGCACATTATCCTATTAATTATAGTAACACATTAAAAAAATGATAACAAAAGGACAAAAGAAATTAGCGCATCAAATGAAAGATTATGCGCTGTCGAATGGGTGTTCGTCGTGCCGGATTTCTATTTATTCGGGGACGGAAAGTACGTTTGAATACCGCGATACACAATTAGAACAACTGCAACAGTCGTCGCAGAACCAACTCTCGATAGCGCTGTTTGTCGATGGGCGTTACGGTTCGTTTTCGACTAACCGGATAGAGGCGGGGGAGCTGAAAAAGTTCATCAAAAACGCCATTGCCTCGACGCGCTATCTGGCTGCCGACGCCCACCGGTCGCTTCCTGCGCCTGACCGCTATTATAAAGGCGTTGATGCGCCTGATGACTGCTATGACCGGCAATATGAGACCCTCTCGCCCGATGCCAAACTGCAATTGGCGAAAGCGGCGGTGGAAGAGGTTTATCAATCTGACCCGCATATTATTTCCGTTGTCGGCTCGTATGGCGACAGCGAGGGGTTCCGGTATGTGATCGACAGTCAGGGCTTCGAGGGCGAGAAAGCCGAAAGCTCGTTCTACGTCAGCGCCGACGTATCGCTCAAAGGCGATGGCAACGCCCGGCCCGAATCGTGGTGGTACCACAGCGCGCTGTTTTGGGAGCGGCTGGAAAAGGCAGGCATCGGCCAAAAAGCGCTCGCGCGGGCGTTGCGCAAGCTGGGACAGGCGAAAATCAAATCGGGTCAGTATCCGATGATTGTCGATAACATGAACGGCAGCCGGCTGTTTTCGCCTCTGATTAATGCGATGAACGGCGAGTCGCTGGCTCAAAAAGACTCTTTTTTGACAGACCGCCTGGGTCAGTCGATAGCGAGCACGCGGCTCACTGTGCGCGACGAGCCGCACCTCCCGCAAGCCTCCGGCAGCCGGCGGTTTGACTATGAAGGCGTGGCCACCCAACCCCGCACGGTGATTGAGAACGGCGTGCTCAAAACCTACTTTATCGACACCTACAACGCCCACCGGCTGCAAATGGAGCCGACTATCAGCGGCGCGTCGATACTTACCTTCACGCCCGGTAATCGGGATACCGACGGGCTGGTTGCGTCGTTAGACAGAGGCATCCTTGTGACGGGCTTCAATGGCGGCAACTGTAACAGCACGACGGGCGATTTTTCGTTCGGCGTCGAAGGTTTCCTGATTGAAAACGGGAAATTAGTAAAGCCCATATCGGAGATGAACATCACGGGTAACATGCTTACGCTTTGGGCGTCGCTGGCCGACGTTGGGAACGATGCCCGCGACTGGTCGTCGTGGCGCATTCCCTCGCTGCTGTTCGACGCGGTGAGCTTCAGCGGCAATTGAGCGCTCCGGCTCACGGGCGGAGGCCATTTATACTCTTTTCTGTATCCAACACACCTTTCCGAGAGCTCTCGGAGAGTTTCCGAGAGCTCTCGGAGAGTTACCGAGAGCTCTCGGAGAGTTAGCGAGAGCTCTCGGAGAGTTAGCGAGAGCTCTCGGAGAGTTAGCGAGAGCTACCGGAAAGTTTCCGAGGGCTACCGGAGAGTCTCCGATAGCTCTCGGAAACGTCCCCCGACGGCCATTACTAATTCGCTATTAACTCGTACTGCTGATTGCGCAGCCACGGTTCAAATCCCGCCTCGCGGATGGTTTGCCGGATTCCTTCGGCATCCATGCGGTAGCTTACGCCGGCCGATGCCAATACATTTTCTTCTATCATAATCGACCCCATGTCGTTTGCGCCGGCGTGGAGGCATACCTGGGCGGTGTCGCGCCCTACCGTGAGCCACGAGGCCTGTATGTTTTTAATATTATTCAACACTATCCGGCTGATGGCAACCGTGCGGATGTATTCTACCGGCGTAACCGGTTTCAACGGGTAACGCTGTGCCAACAGGGTGCCGCGCGTCTGCACCGGCCAGCAGATAAAATTGAGGAACCCGGCAGCCGACTCCGGTTTTTCGGCTTGCAAGTCGCGTAATTTTAAGAGATGCCGGATGCGTTCGCGATTTGTTTCGATATGCCCTATCAACATTGTGGCGGAGGTGGTTAGCTTCAGGCGATGCGCTTCCCGCATAACATCGAGCCATGCCTGCGCATCGGGCTTGGCCGGTGAAATGATTTTGCGGACACGGTCAATTAAAATCTCAGCCCCGGCGCCGGGCAGGCTGTCTAATCCGGCAGCCATGAGCCGTTGCAGCACTTCGCGATACGAGCATTTTTCCAGCCGGGCAATATGCGCCACTTCCGGCGGCCCGAGGGCATGAAGTTTTAAGGCCGGATAACGTGTTTTCAGGGTACGAAACAGCAATTCGTAAAACGGCAGCCGGTAGGCCGGATGCAACCCGCCCTGCAGGAGCAGCTGGTTGCCGCCTTTGGCAAACAGCGTTGCGATTTTTTCGTCATATTCCGCCATCGTGGTCGTATAGCTTTTGTCGGTTTCGTGCGGCTTGCAGTGGAAGTTGCAAAACAGGCACCCCGATATACATACGTTCGTATAATTCACATTCCGGTCGATTTGCCAGCTTACGCCGTTGCCGGGGACATGCAGCCGGCGCAGGGCCGCAGCCGCATCCATCAGCTCGTCGGTTGGGGCGTGCTCGTAGAGCGTCAGGGCTTCGTCTTCCGAAAGCGGAATTAATTGCAGGGCTTTGGTTAAAATGTTCATGCGTAAAAAATGGCGGCAAAGGTACGAAAATCTTTGTGTACTGTCGAAATAAACAAACCTGCCCGTTGCGGGGCAGGTCTGCCAATCACATAATATAATAAAATCACATAACACTCAAAACCCTCTTTTCACACACTGCGTTCCGAGGATTTTAAGATTCCTTTCACGTACCCGTTTTACAGTACTTTGATTTCTACTTCCACGCCGCTGGGCAACTCGAGTTTCATCAACGCATCTACGGTTTTGGGCGTAGAGCTGTAGATGTCGAGCAGCCGGCGGAACGAATTAAGCTCAAACTGTTCGCGTGCTTTCTTATTGACGAACGTCGAACGGTTGACGGTAAAAATCTTTTTGTCGGTAGGCAGCGGAATAGGCCCGCTCACGACGACACCGGTCGATTTCACCGTTCTTACGATCTTGTCGGCTGATTTGTCAACCAGCATGTGATCGTATGATTTCAATTTAATTCTAATTTTTTGGCTCATATTAATAATTTTATTGTTTCCTGTTACTGTTACTGTTTACTGCTAACGATGCCGGTTCTACTCATCCGTGTCGGCGTCTTTCCCGCGTCCGCCGCCGGCTTTTTCGATGACTTCCTTCGCGAGGTTCGCCGGCAATTCGGCATAGTGCGAAAACTCCATGGTGCTGGTTGCGCGCCCCGACGAGAGTGTCCGCAACACCGTTACATATCCAAACTGTTCCGAGAGCGGCACTTTGGCCTTCACGATACGCGAGTTGGCTTTCGAGTCCATGCTGGTGATATGCCCGCGCCGCTTATTGAGGTCGCCGATGACGTCGCCCATGTATTCTTCGGGCGTAACGACTTCGAGCGACATAATCGGCTCCATCAGTACCGGATGCGCCTTGGGCAACGCATGGCGGAAAGCCGCCCTGGCACAGATTTCAAACGACAGTGAATCGGAGTCCACCGGATGGAACGACCCGTCTTTCAACGTAACCTTCAACGAAGGCACTTCATAGCCGGCCAATACGCCATTGACCATCGCCTGCTTGAAGCCTTTTTCGACCGACGGGATATACTCGCGCGGCACGTTGCCGCCTTTCACTTCGTCGATAAACTGCAAGCCGGTAACGCCTTCGTCGGCCGGCTCAATATCGACAATAATATCGGCAAACTTTCCACGTCCGCCGGTTTGTTTCTTAAACACTTCGCGGTATCCGCGGACGGCCTTGCGGATGGCTTCCTTGTAGTTCACCTGCGGCGCGCCCTGGTTGATTTCCACGCCAAACTCACGCTTCAGGCGATCGACAATAATCTCCAGATGAAGCTCGCCCATGCCGCTGATAATCGTTTGGCCGGTATCGTGGTCACTTTTTACGGTAAATGTCGGGTCTTCTTCCGACAGCTTGCCCAGAGCAAGGCCTAACTTATCCAGATCTTTTTGTGTTTTCGGTTCCACCGCCAGCCCGATTACCGGGTCGGGGAAGGTCATCGACTCGAGGGTTACGGGATGCTTTTCGTCGCACACCGTATCGCCCGTGCGGAGGTCTTTGAACCCTACGGCGGCGCAGATGTCGCCGGCTTCTACAAAATCAATCGGGTTTTGCTTGTTCGAGTGCATCTGGTAGAGCCGCGCCACCCGTTCCTTTTTACCCGATCGCGTGTTCAGCACGTAAGTACCCGCATCGAGCTTGCCGGAATAGGCACGGACAAAGGCCAGGCGCCCGACAAAGGGGTCGGTAGCGATTTTAAATACCAGTCCGCAGAACGGCTCTTTGGATTCGGGGTTCCGTATTTCTTCTTTGTCGTTATCCGGGTTTATCCCCGTAACGGAGCCTTTGTCGAGCGGCGAGGGCAGGTAGCGCATCACGGCATCCAGCAGAAACTGCACGCCTTTGTTTTTAAATGCCGACCCGCAACATGCCGGTACTACCGCCATGTCGATGGTCGCCCGCCGCAAGGTTTCAATGATTTCCGTTTCTGTAATGGAATCGGGGTCGTCAAAGAATTTTTCCAGCAATGCGTCGTTGTATTCCGCAATGGATTCGACTAATTTGCCGCGCCATTCGGCCGCTTCGTCCTGCATCGCCGCCGGCACGTCCATGATTTGGTAATTAACCAATTCTTTACTTTCGCCATCAAAATAAATGGCTTTATTGGCGACGAGGTCAATGACGCCTTCAAATTTCTCTTCCGCCCCGATAGGCAGACAGACAGGCACCGCCGTAGCGCCCAATTTGGTTTTAATCTCTTCGACGACGGCCAGAAAGTCAGCCCCCACGCGGTCCATTTTATTGATGAACGCGATTTTCGGCACGCGGTATTTATCGGCTTGCCGCCATACGGTTTCCGATTGCGGCTGCACGCGCCCGACAGCGCAGAAGGTGGCCACCGTACCGTCAAGAACACGCAGCGAGCGTTCCACCTCAACCGTGAAATCAACATGCCCGGGGGTGTCAATCAGGTTAATTTGATAGGTTTTGTCGTCATAATTCCAGAAGGCCGTTGTAGCCGCAGATGTAATAGTAATGCCCCGTTCCTGTTCCTGCACCATCCAGTCCATAGTCGCTGCGCCTTCGTGCACTTCACCGATTTTGTGTGTTTTTCCGGTGTAATACAGAATGCGCTCCGATGTGGTGGTTTTCCCCGCATCGATATGAGCCATGATCCCGATGTTGCGTGTATAGTTTAAATCTCTCGCCATTCCAAATCCTCAACTAAAACCTGTAATGAGCAAAAGCCTTGTTGGCTTCGGCCATTTTGTGCATATCCTCTTTCCGTTTGAATGCGCCCCCTTCCTTGTTGAACGCGGCCATAATTTCCGCGCTTAATTTTTCGGCCATCGAATGACCGTTGCGTTTGCGGGCGAATGAAATCATGTGTTTAATACTTAATGAAATTTTCCGGTCGGGACGTACTTCTGTCGGAACCTGAAAATTGGCGCCCCCGACGCGGCGGCTTTTGACTTCCACCTGCGGCGTTACATTGGCCAGCGCTTCTTTCCAGACTTCGAGAGGAGCCTTATCAGAATCTTTCATCTTCTCGCCTATCCGGTTTATCGCATCGTAGAATATACCGTAGGCAATACTCTTCTTCCCCTTTAACATCAGGTTGTTTACAAACTGTGTAACCAGCACGTCTCCGTACTTTGGATCAGGAAGTAGAATCCTCTTTTTAGGCTTCGCTTTTCTCATGTTGCTATTTTATTTTATTGTTAAATATTTGCCGTGTTATTTTTTCGCGGCCTTCGGGCGTTTTGTACCATACAGCGACCGGCTTTGCGTACGGCCTTCGACGCCGGCCGTATCCAACGCGCCGCGCAGGATATGATAGCGAACCCCGGGCAAGTCTTTCACACGACCGCCGCGAACCAGCACAATGGAGTGCTCCTGAAGGTTATGGCCTTCGCCCGGAATGTAGGCATTGACTTCCTTCTGGCTGGTAAGCTTTACGCGGGCTACCTTACGCATCGCCGAATTTGGCTTTTTAGGCGTCGTGGTATATACGCGCACACACACGCCTCGACGCTGAGGGCAGGCGTCCAGCGCGCGTGATTTGCTTTTTTCCTCGATTTGCACGCGACCTTTGCGCACAAGTTGTTGAATTGTTGGCATAATTTAGTATTATTCTTTATTTTATATTAGTTTCTCCACAAATAAGGGGCTGCAAAGGTAATACTATTTTTTGAAACTGCAAAAATATTTTTTAATTACAATAGACTTTTAGACAATAGACAATAGACTTTTAGACAATAGAACATAGACGGTATTTAAAAAGTCTATTGTCTATTGTCTAAAAATCTATTGTCGTAATTGAAAAATAACTACCTTTGTATTCCGGTTCCGATAATATATATTATCGGAAGTAGATTTAAAGCCCCCCCCAAATAATTTTTTAAGACAGTCAGGTTAAGCGCTTTTCGGGCGCTTTTTTGATGCCCGTATCTTTGGATAATGGTTTTTTCCATATTTCCCATTTCTCTTTTCATCGTGCTAAATGCTTCTTTTTGTTTGTGTTTGCCGGTCACTTCCGATAATATATATTATCGGAACTAAAACACATCGTCATACTGCCTGAAACCGGACACGATAAACCTTACATTATTTTTTTAACATAAAACATATAACACAAAAAATCACATATATGCAAAAGATTATTTTCCTCTTCGTTTTATTTTTCTCC
>JAISXF010000047.1 GCA_031270845.1 Prevotellaceae bacterium | reverse complement strand
CCCCTCGGAGGGGTGCCCAAAGGAGGGGAACCACCCCGCCCTGCGGGCACCCCTCCGAAGGAGGGGAAGGAACCACCCCGCCCTGCGGGCACCCCTCCGAAGGAGGGGAATTTTGGGGGTGGAAGACGTTAGACAATAGACTTTGAGACAATAGACAAAAACGTAGGGGCGAACACATTGGTTCGCCCCTTTTTTTAGTTGAGCGTTGAGCGTTGCGACAAGCGCGTAAACGTCTATTGTCTCAACGTCTATTGTCTCTGTTCCGTCTCTGTTCCGTCTCTGTTCCGTCTCTGTTCTGTCTCTGTTCTGTCTCTGTTCTCATCTGCTCCACTTGTTTTTTCAGTTGCGGCAGGCGGCGGAAGATGGCGAAGGCTTTGAAGTAGTCGTAATAATTGATGGCCGGCGAGCCGCTCAGCAGCTGGTTCGGTTCCTTGACAGTGGCGCTGATGCCTGTCTGTGCGCCGGCGCGCGTGCCGTCGGCCACGGTGATATGCCCGGCCACGCCTACCTGCCCGCCAAACATGCACTGCCGCCCTATTTTTGTGGAACCCGCCACGCCCGAAAGCGCCGCAATGACCGTATCCTCGCCCACCTCTACGTTATGGGCAATCTGTACCAGGTTGTCGATTTTTACCCCCCGACGGACGATGGTGGCATCTATCGTGGCGCGGTCGATGGCCGCGTTGGCGCCGATTTCGACATCATCTTCGAGTATCACATGGCCGATTTGCGGGATTTTCCGGTACGACCCGTCGGCGGTGGGCGCAAAACCGAAGCCGTCGGAGCCGATAACCGCATTGGCGTGAATCGTACACCGGTTGCCGATTTTGCAGCCGTGATAAATTTTTACGCCCGGATAAATAAGGCAGTCATTGCCGATGCTAACGTTTTCGCCGATATACACCTGCGGGAATATTTTGGTATTGTTCCCTATCCGTGCGCCGCGGGCGATGTAGCTGCCCGCGCCCACCCATACGGCTTTGCCCAATTTCGCCCGCCACGACACCCGCGCCCGCCACGACCGGCCTTTCCGGTGATGGCTTTTCATCGCGTTGTAAAGCTCGAGCAGCGCCGCCACGCTTTCGTACGCATTATCGACGCGGATAAGCGTACACGACACCGGCTGCCGGATTTCAAAGCTGCGATTGACAAGGACTATCGACGCCCGCGTGGTATATAAAAAGGCCTCGTACTTCGGGTTGGCGAGGAAACACACGGCGCCCGGCACGCCCTGTTCAATCCGGGCAACGGTGCGGGCGACCGTGTTCTCGTCGCCCACGATGTCGCCGTGCAGATAATCGGCTAATGTTTTTGCGGTAAATTGCATGATTGGTTAGTTTTATTTTTTATTTTATTTAAAAAAAATGACGTCGGCTACCATTTTACGGGATTATAATCGTTCAGGCAGCATACAAAATATTTTTTTGTAACGCCCGAAAAAGCGCGGGCGCTGAGGATGTCCGACACGTCGTAGATGTCGCGCAGCTCCGATTTTCCATAGCGGATTTGGATTTTCCCCGTCTCCTCGTCGTAGGCTTTATTGACGATAGACCCGCTGATAACGAAATACGGCAGCGCTTCCGGCGTAGGCGGGATAAACGGCATCGTGGCGCGCTGCCGCTGCGCGATATAGCCTTCGGCGAATGGCTGCGCTCGGAGTTCGATTTTAAACAGCCGCCGGGCGACAAGCATCGTACAGAGCTGCGCCAAAATCGCATCGCCGGCACGGCACCAGACTTTCACGGCGGAGTTAATGTCGCTGTCATCGAGCTGGGCGAAGGCGTCTAAGATGGCCGGCTGCTCAAAGTCGGCAATCGTTACCCGCCGTTGCAGGAACAGGCGCAGGGCAGGCGATGCAAACAGCTCGACGCCGCGGGCGGTGAGTGTCTTTGCCCGCCGCAGGATTTGCAGCAGCAACTGTTCAGCCGCCAGGACGGTTTTATGCAGATACACCTGCCAGTACATCATCCGGCGCGAAATCAGAAATTTTTCTACGGAATAAATGCCTTTAGCCTCGACCACCAGCTCGTCATCGACCACATCCAGCATTTTGATAATGCGTTCCAGCCCGATCATCCCTTCGGCAACGCCGGAGAAGAAGCTGTCGCGGCAGAGGTAATCGAGCCTGTCCACATCCAACTGCCCCGACACTAAGCCGTGCAGGAACTGCTTCGGGTAAGCGCCCTCGAAGATAGCGATAGCGGTTGTGAGCCGCCCGTCGAAGAGCGTATTGAGGCGTTTCATAAAAGCCAGCGACAGGGCTTCGTGAGCAATATTTTCGACCATCGAATACTCCAGCGTATGGCTGAACGGCCCGTGCCCGATGTCATGCAGCAGGATGGCGCACATGGCGGCTTCCATTTCGTCGGGCGTAATGTCATGCCCTTTCGACCGCAGCGAGAGCAGCGTTTGCCGCATCAGGTGCATCGAGCCGAGGGCATGTAAAAACCGCGAATGGCACGCCCCCGGATACACCAGATACGAAAGCCCCATTTGCGAAATATTCCGCAACCGTTGCAGGTAGGGATGTTCCAGCAGGTCATAAATCAATCCGTCGGGAATATCAATAAACCCGTGAATGGGGTCGTTTACTATTTTTTTCTTGGTCATTGCCATGTCAAACTCACCTCCTGATTGCTTTCACCATCTTCATGGCCAAGTCGGTAAAAATGATTTTAGCATTGCCGTTCTGCGCCAGATGCGCCATCGCGAGGTTGAAGGCCCGGTAAATCGTTTCTATATTGCGCTCGTTGATGTAGGGGGAGAGTTTTTGGGCAAACACGTCTTCATCGCCCAAAAGATAGGTTACCTCCGGCGTCCGGCGATTATTCATAAAACATTCGCGCAACATCTGTACGGCATACGTTAAAAACGCCTTTTGGTATTCGCGGCCGGTGCGCGCCAGCTCTTCAGCCCACTCCATCAAGGCTATTCCATCGACCTGATAGGCTCTCCGCATCAACAGGACAAAAAAAGTGAAGGTATCCCTGTTGTCGTCATCGCTTGCCGCGAGCGACAGGAGTTTGCCGTAGCTTCCGGCAGCCGCCCGCACCAGTTTCCGCGCCTGCGCTTCGGGAATACCATCCTGCTCTGTTTTGATTTTGACCAACACCGCCTCGTCTATCGGCGGCACATGCACCGACTGCGCCCGCGACCGGATGGTTTTGATAATCCTCGTCGGGTCTTCACTCACTAAGAAAAGCAGGGTTTTGGTCGGCGGCTCTTCGAT
Source organism: Prevotellaceae bacterium (assembly GCA_031270845.1). Taxonomy (GTDB): domain Bacteria; phylum Bacteroidota; class Bacteroidia; order Bacteroidales; family UBA932; genus JAIRKX01. Next base: position 3,307 of record JAISXF010000047.1, on the reverse strand, counting down.
GAGTTTGAGCAGGCGGTTGGAGGCTTCTATATTCATCCGTTCGGGCAGCCAGATGATCATCACCTTGTATGCGGCTTCAAAGGGCCGGAAATGCAGCTTTTCCATAATCTTCGCCGCTTCGTGTACGCTGATGTTCCCCTGTTTGTTTTCGATACCGAGGGCTTCATACCATTGCTGCTCGTTGAGGTACTGGTTGGCGAGTACCGCCGCCCGCCACTGGACTAAAAAATTGTCGGTAACCGGAGGCCTCTTGTCGTTCTTATCCACTTTATTGACCGGCACGGCAAAATGCAGGTCGGGGTGAATCAGCTTTTGCATTTTATGGCACGACGGGCAGGAGCCGCAGGCATCGTCGTCGGAGCGGTTCGTGCAATTGATATATTGCGCCAGCGCCAGCGCCAGCGGTAACGCGCCGTAGCCGCCGGCGCCCCAGAATAACTGTGCATGGGCGATACGGCCTTCCCGCACCGCCTGCCGCAGCTGGTGTTTCAATTCGTCCTGCCCAATAACTGATTGAAATAACACGGAGTAATTATGAATTAAAAGTTTTCGGCCAGCAGTTCATAATAGGCCATCGGATGGGCGCAGAGGGGGCATTTGTCGGGCGCTCCGGGGCCTTCGTGGACGTATCCGCATTCGCGGCAATGCCATTTTTGCCGTTCGGAGCTTTTAAAGACCTGCCCCGCTTCCATGTTTTGCAACAGCTTGCGGTAACGCGCTTCGTGGCGTTTCTCGACCGTGCCGATTAAGGTAAATTTGACGGCTATCTTCGGAAACCCTTCGTCGCGCGCGACGGCGGCAAATTCGCGGTACAGCACGTCCCACTCTTCCTGTTCGCCATCGGCGGCCGCTAACAGGTTCTCGGCCGTAGCGCCGACACGGCCGGCCGGATAGGTCGCCGTGATTTCCAGCGGCCCGCCTTCGAGCAGGCGGAAAAATTCGGTGGCATGGCGTTTTTCTTCATTCGCCGTTTCTTCAAACAGGGCGGCTATCTGCTCATACCCTTCTTTTTTCGCCTGCTTTGCAAACAGCTGGTAACGCATCCGCGCCTGCGATTCGCCGGCAAACGCTTTCAGTAAATTTTGTTCGGTACAGGTACCTTTCAGTGTTTTTTCCATTTTTTTTAATTTTTAATTGATTTTTGAGATTATAATTAATGATTCGTTATGCGCCCCATTTTAGTCCCCTGATTATAGCTCACGCGGTATTCCTGGAGGCGGAACTGCCCGCCGGTTTCGTAGCCGCCGCTTAAGAGGTTATATTGCGCGCCGCAGCCGGGATGCGGGCAGGAAGCGATATATTCAAAATCGTCGAGCTTGAGCGCCGTAGCATGATGATGTATATTGCGCGTACAGGTGGCGTCGTAAGATTGAAAATAACTCTCCGACTGCCGCACTAACAGCAACCCGTTGCCGTTATAACCCACCTGCTGCTGCGGCATTCGCATCGCCGCCGGCCATAACTGCAGGTTAATATTATACGGCGGCATGTTCAGGTTAAACATCACATCGACCGTTACGGGAGGCAACGGCGACTCGGTTTCTTCCTTGCCGCAGGCGACACAAACAAGCATGCATATCATTTGAATTAATATTTTTTGTACCTTTGCCATCGGTATGAAAATTTTCACAAAGATACTATTTTTTATTCTTATCCTTTCGGCCTGCTCGTCGTCCCGTGGGGGGATGACCGCGAACGATGTGTACCGGGTTAACCACCGCGCCGAGCTGCAAAAACTGCAGCGTGAACGGCAGGCACGTGTCCGCGCCGCCAAAAAAGATACCGAAAAAGCCGAGAGGCAGGCAAACAAAGAAACAAAAGCCGCAAGGAAACAACGGGCAAAAGAAGAGAAGTTACGGAAGAAAGCCCGTAAAGCAGGCGAGCAGCGACACCTCGACTGGCAAAGCGTCGAAACACGCGAGCGAATGAAAGCAAATAAACAGGAAAGCGAAAAAAATTTTACAAACTGATGGACTCCATAATACCCATACTTATCGGCTTAGCCGTAATTATTCTGCAAGCCGTATCGGCCAGCAACAAGAAAAAAGAAGAAGCCCGCCGCCGCGCCGCCGCACCGCCACGCCCGCAGCCTTACATGCCGTCGCCGCAGGCAGAACGGCCGGCGAACCCGTTTGAGGAGTGGGTAAAGTCGCTCACCGCGAATGAAACGGATAAAATGGATGAAATAAATGAAGCGGATGAAACGGAAGAAGCGGAAGCAACGGCAATCCCCGAACAGGCGCTTTACCCGAAGCAGAATGCGCCGTCGGTAGAAGCGCAGCTCGCTGTCTCGACCCTTGCGCCGGCAGCCGACTCCTTCCCGCAAAGCGCCCCGCCTCCTGACGCGCCCTCCCCCGATGCCGACTGGCATACCGACTCCTTCGACCTTAAAAAAGCAGTCATTTACAGCGAAATCTTACGGCGAAAATACTAAAGCGCGCCGCAATTCCTTTAAAATATACGTGATTCTGTGCGCGCACAAACTCATTTCGGGTGCGCCCGAAACGAGTTCAGGCGCACTCGAAATTGTCGGGTGCGCCGCTCAATGTAACAGGGGGATTACGAATTAAAAGGGCAAATCGTCGCTGTCGGTTGCCGGCTCGACGAGGTCGGCAGCAGGGGTAACCGCGACGTTTTTCGGATCCTGCCCTTCGGGACGGCGGCCTAAAAGGCGCACCGTGTCGGCTACGATTTCCGTGGCGAAGCGTTTCTGGCCGGACTGATCTTCCCAGCTTCGGGTGCGCAGCCGGCCTTCAATAAATACCTGACTCCCCTTGCGCACGTACTTTTCTACGATTTCGGCCAGGTTGCGCCAAAATACGACCGTGTGCCATTCGGTTTGTTCTTTGACATCGCCATTGCGATCTTTATAACGTTCCGATGTGGCAATCGGTATCGTTACTACTGCTACGCCATTTTCCAGGTGGCGAATTTCGGGGTCTTTGCCCGCATTTCCAATTAACATTACTTTGTTTAACATAAGCGTTTTTTTTATATAGTGTAAAAGAAGGCCGCTAAGGTAAGAATTTTTTTGTAAATATGCACGCTTTTGATTAAAAAAAGTAATTATGATGTATGATGTATGAAGTATGAAGTATGAAGTATGAAGTATGAAGTATGAAGTATGAACTATGAACTATGGCGACAAGCGGGGAGGCACCATTCACCATTCATCGTTCATCGTTCATCGTTCATAGTTCATACTTCATACTTCATACTTCATACTTCATACTTCATACTTCATACTTCATACTTCATACTTCATACTTCATACTTCATACTTCATACTTCATACTTCATACTTCAT